>CAMPJY010000068.1 GCA_946887025.1 uncultured Salinimicrobium sp. | reverse complement strand
TAACCTCTGTCCACTCCTTACCGGTTTCTCCAGAAATACGGTGTAAACAAAATGAGGAAGGTAAAAAGTTCAAGACGCCCGATGAGCATAAGCAAAGCACACCACCATTTGGCCAGGGAGGGAATTCCGCTAAAATTATTGACAGGGCCCAGACTTCCCAAGGCAGGGCCAATATTGCCAAGGCTGGTGGCAGCTCCTCCAAGCGCTGAGATCAGATCCAGCCCAAGCGCTGCAAGCACCACTGCCCCAATAATAAAAGACAGCAGGTAAAGGACGAAAAATCCAAGGATGTTAAATACGATTTCATTTTGAACCGCTCTGCCATTGAAGCGCACGGGCAGGACAGCGCGGGGATGCAGCGCCCTTCTGAACTGCAGGATCCCATTTCTGATCATGATCAGATGCCGCATAACCTTGACCCCACCTGAGGTGGAACCTGCCGAACCCCCAAGGAAAAGCAGGGCGAAGAACAGCACACTTGCCAGAGGTGCCCAAAGGCTATAATCGGCTGAAACATAGCCTGTGGTGGTGATAATGGATGTCACCATGAACAACGAATGCCTGATGGCGCTCTCGGCCTTGCCCCACACCTGTGGATGTTCTATGGAGGAGAGTCCAAGATCCGCCTCATAATAGATGGTGAGGGCAGTGATAAGGCTGAAAAACAGCACAAAACCTGTATACCATCTGAACTCATCATCCCGGAAGATTTTGCGGAACCTGCCTTTAAATCCATAATAGCTGAGCACGAAGTTCATTCCGGCCAGGAACATGAAAACGATAAGGATATACTGGATCAACGGCTGATCGTTCCAAAAGGCGGCACTGTTGTTCTTGGTTGAAAATCCCCCGGTAGCCATGGTGCTCATGGCATGGTTGATGGCGTCGAAATAATTCATCCCGGCCAGTTTCAGCAGGAGGGCCTGGAGCAAGGTATAGCCAAAGTAGATCAGCCAGAGGCGCTTTGCAGTATCGGAAATCCTGGGTTTAAGCTTATCGGCACTCGGACCCGGAGATTCCGCTGAAAACAGCTGCATTCCCCCGACTCCCAGCAGGGGCAGCACCGCAATGGCCAGCACGATGATTCCCATCCCGCCGATCCAGTGGGTGAGGCTTCGCCATAAAAGTATTCCCCTGGGAAGTACTTCGATATCCACGAGAATGGTGGCCCCGGTAGTGGTGTAGCCGGAAACGGTTTCAAAAACTGCATTGGTAAAGGAGGGAATGGCCCCACTGAACACAAAAGGCAGCGAACCGCTAAGGGAGAGCAGGATCCAGCCAAAACTGACAATTACATAGCCTTCCCGGGGATGGACCTCTCTTCCGTGATTACGGGTAAAAAACATTAAACCCAGACCTGTCAGAAGGACCAGCAGCGCGGCTGCGGCGATCTGTGCTGTTACTCCTTCCTCGTAATACCAGCTGGCCCCTACCGGCAATAACATGAACCCCCCGTTGCACAACAATAAAAAGCCCATAATGTGGGCGATGATCCTGTAATTAAGTCTGGGCATTTCCAATGAAAAGAAATGCAAAGGTATTCAGGGACTGGCAGGCAGGAAATAAAGAAAAAGCCGGGGATATAAAGATTTTATAAAGAGCCGATGCTGCAGACTGATCCATCAGACTTACAGGAACCTGTAACCCACCCCGCTCTGGGTGATGAGGTGGACCGGAGCATTTGGATTTCTTTCCAGCTTCTTTCTCAGCTGTGCAATAAAGACCCGAAGGTACTGAGTCTCGTGCTGCAGGGCAGGACCCCAGATGTTTTTTAGCAGGTACTGATGCGTAAGCACCTTTCCCTGGTTCCTGGCCAGCAATATCAGCAGATTATATTCAGTAGAGGTCAGTTTTACAGGGGATCCATCAAAATTTACGGTTCCTGCCCTCAGGTCAATCTCCAGATCATCAGAAACAATCAGGTGCTGGTTTTCCTGGTTCTGATGGAGTCGGATTGACGAGCGTATTCTGGCCAGCAGCTCTCCTGTCCTGAAAGGCTTTACAAGATAGTCGGTGGCCCCGTTATCGAGGGCTTTAATGATATCCTCCTCTGCGTCCTGCACCGAAAGCATCACGATGGACTTTTCATACCAGTTTCGCAGTTCCAGCAGCACATCGTGGCCACTCAGGTCGGGCAGGCCCAGGTCGAGCAGGATAAGTTCGGGGGCATGGTTGGCGGCAAGCAGGATGCCTTCACTGCCCGTTGCTGCTTCTATTACCCTGAAATCGTTGCTCTCCAGAACGATCTTAAGCAGCCTGCGGATCTGCGGTTCATCGTCGATGATTAGGATGCTCCCCTTATTCATGATCTTCCTCTATTTTGGTGGTTTGTGCCGGAATGTTTACCGTGAAAACAGCTCCCCCGGCAGGGGCGTTTCTCAGGCTTATGTTCCCAAGATGGGCCACAGTGAACCCCTTGGCAATAGCCAGCCCCAGACCTGTACCTCCGGCTGCAGTCCTAGGCAATCTATAAAATTTTTCGAAAACCTGTTCCAGTTTGTCCTCCGGAAATCCCGGCCCATTGTCCTTCACTTCCAACCTGAAACCGTTCCCTTTCGCCTCCACCTCTATTTCAATTTTGGTTCCCGGGGGAGTGTACTGGAGGGCATTGTGCAGGATGTTGTCCAGGATCTGTTCTATAAGGGGGCCATCTACCCTGAAAAGTGGCAGCTGCTCCTTTTCGGAAAAACAGAGTTGGTGGTTCGCCGAATCCGGCAGGTTCTTCTGGATAACCCGATGTACCAGCTCGTTGAGGTCATACCAGTCCAGTTGGAGTTTCAGGAAATCGGATTCCAGCCGACTCATGCTCAGCAGGTTCCCCACCTGTTGATGAAGCCTGTAACTGGCGATATCTATTTCAGTAAGCAATTCGCCGCGTTGCCGGGTGCTGAGAAGGTCAGAGTTCAGTTTCAGGGTGTCAACCGCCCCAATGATGGTGGAAATGGGCGTCTTCAGTTCGTGGGAAAGCGAGTTCAGAAGAATATTGTACAACTGAAGTGTTTTCTCCCTTTCCTTCTTCTGCCTGGCCAGCGCTTCCAGTTTTCGGATCCTGGTAGTGAACACCGCATTTATCACGGCAATGACAAAATACATTAAAAACAGCAGGGCATCTTCCGGAGTATGTATTTTAAAAGTTCCCACGGGAAGGATGAAGAAGAAGTTCCAGATGAGGGAACTGAGCACCGCCACCACGACTATTGGCAGCATCCTGAAGAACATGGCCAACAGAGAGACCGTAAGCAGCAGCAGCAGGGCCACCACGTGATAGCCTATGACATCTATGAAGAGGTGGCAGATAAAGGAAATAAGAAGTATACTGCCTACTCCCAGGAAATACTGCCGGGGCGAACTGTTCTCGAATACCTTCAGGAGCTCCAAATCGGGATTTTTATCAAATATATTGTAAAAATTCAGGACACCCCCCGGTCTCGGACACTTAAAACTCACAGCTGCCCTTCCCGATACAGGTGATCCAGGAAGATCAAAAGCAGGACCAGGAGGATAAGTACAATGATGAAGAACCAACGCAGGTAGTTGGTATCTGTACTTTTTTGCTTCTTTCCGCTGTTTTTTTCCTGAGGCAAAGCTGCTTAATTTCTGACCTGCAAATTAAAATGTCTTTTATAAATAAAATATGCTGAAAGCGGAACGGGTATAAAGATTTTGTAAAAATCCCTTTAGAATGTTCATTGGCTATAAGGCTCAGGAGATCAGCAAGCCACCGGTTTGTTTTCCGCCTAGACTATCTGGACTTCGAATGTCCTTTCGAAGAAAAGAAAGGTTTCCCGGGCCTTGGACAGCAGTTCCGCGGTCTGGGGCTCGTTGAAATCCCGGACTGCCAGTTCCTGCTGAAATAGCTTCCAGGGGGCCAGGGAGGCCTTATCCCCACTGAAGAAATGCTGGGAGGGTAGTGCTTTCAGCTGCGCACATTGGGAAAGGTGTTTGGCGATAAGCATTCCTCCCAGGGCAGAGCCTTCCAGCACATAGGCAGCGCCGAAAGCTTCGGCGACAGAATTGATTTCGAACTCATCCGGCTCCGGTTGGGGAGTGATATTCAGTGCCACCAGGTCCCGGTACAGGCGGGCAGCCTTATCGGCTTTAAAGAAGGGGAGAACAACTGCAATGCCTGGCTCCAGCCGGCTGTAGGCAGCGTAATTCTGAAGCAGGAGTTGTTTATAGGCTTCCAGGCCGATACTGTGATCCAGAATGGCCCGGGCCGGGTTCTTTTGTTCTATCCGCTCGTGAAGCGGGGCAGTGATCTGGCGTAGTTGCTGCAGCAGGCTGTTCTGATTCATAGGTTCTGATCCGGGTCCTGTTTTCTTTGTCTGCCGGCCTCCTTTTGGGCCTGCTGAAGTTTTTCAAGTTCCTTTTGCATTCTTTCGATCTGCTCCCGGCGTACCTGAGAATCGGGAGAGTTCAGGGTATCCAGGTAGGTGCGGATCTGGTTCACCGAGGCTTTATTCAACCTTATCTGTTGCCGCACCTCCTCGTAGGGGGACATTTTTAACACCACCTTCTTCAGGATAGGATTTAAAAGCCGGTCCAGGTCCTTCATATGCTTCTTCAGAATAAAACCTGAAGCTCCGGAAAGAATGGTATTTTCCGCCAGTTCCTCGTCGTCAATAGTGCCGGTAATAAAAATAAAAGGCAGGTCGGGATCGAGGTCCTGGCATAGCTGGAAAACTTCCAGCCCCGAACAGGCGGGCAGGTTATAATCGGAGATCACCAGATCGGGTACAAAATTGACCATCGCATACCGACAGGCTCCCAGGTCTTCCACCAGCTCGATCTCCGGTTCCTGTACGAGTTTGCCGATCTTCCTTTTTATAAGCAGCGCATCGGTCTCGTTGTCTTCGACCAGGAGTATTCTCAGGGGTATAGTTATCATAACTGAGAGTTTTCGGGAAGATAAAGATAAAAAACACTTCCCATTCCGGGTTCACTTTCCACCCAGATCTGTCCGCCGTGCTTTTCCACTATCTTCCGCACCAGGGCCAGGCCAATGCCTGTTCCCTCGTAATTGCTGCCCACTGCCCTGTTAAAGGGTTCGAAAATGCTTTCCCGCGCCTTCTCCGAAATGCCTATCCCGTTGTCCCTGACGTAAAACAACTTTCGTTCTCCCTGCAGGCTGCAGCCGATTTCCACTTGGGGATGTTCTGCTTCCTTTGAATACTTGAAGGCATTGGTCAGTAAATTGGACCATAGCTGCAGGAGCATGCTCCGGTCGCCCCGAATGGCGGGCAGTTGCTGCAGCTCAATGCGGGTCCGGGGATACCGGCTGTGGACGGAATTAAGTTCCAGTACCTCCTCCACCAGGCTTGCCGTGTCCAGCGTTTCCACTTTTACTCCCGAGGCGTGGGTCATCCGGTAATAGGCAAGTATATCATCGATGAGGACCTCGAGCTTGCCGCTGAGTTTCTGTGCCCTCTTTAGATATTGTACGGCCTGCGGATTGAGCTCCGCAGAGTGATCTTCGAGCAGGATATCCAGCAGCCCTTCAATACCCCTGATCGGCGCCCGAAGGTCGTGTGACAGCCCATAACTGAAGAGCTGCAGTTCCTGATTAGCTTCGGAGAGCCGGGAATTAAGGGCCTCGATTTCATTGCGTTGTCGCGCCAGGAACTCATGACTCAGGCTTTCCCCCAGGGCTTTGGCCGCTATCAGGTCAGTGCTCCGCCAGGGGAACGAGGTCCCGCGTTTCAGCTCCGTCCATTTTTCAAAGGACTTTCTGGGGCTCAGCCGTTTCTCTTGGGCATTGTAAAAGGCCTTGTTGGCAGGGTCGCCTCCCCATTCCACCGTCTGCAGGGTTTCGGGGCGAAACCAGAGCAGGTATTTGTTTGCTGCAAGCTGCAGGCTTAGCAGGCCTGAGGCTTTTTCCCTGTATTTTTCTGCTTTGGGAAAGCTTTTGCCCAGGGCATCGGTATGGTAGAGGGTTTCCTCCTTTGCCATCAGGAATTCCCCGAGCAGTTCCTGCAACTCCTCAGCTGAAGGATGTATCCCGGCAAACCACCAGCTGCCATTGATATAAAGCGCGCCTCCGCCACACTCGAACAGTTCGATAAATTTCACAGGACCCTCACAGAGTCCCTGAGGCACCTCCGCTGCCTCCTTTACCTGCTGCATCAGGGTTTCGCGCTTCTCATTAGTCTTTTCAGCCGTCCTGAGGATCTTATTGGTCTGCTCCACGGTCAGTTCCATGGCCAGCAGGCGGGCCAGGAAAAACAGACTTTCACGCTGCCGGAAGTCGAGGTACCTGGAGCTGTTATGATGGCAGGCAATGAGCCCCCATAGTTTCCCCTGCACCTCAATGGCAGCGGTAAGGGAAGCCCCCACCTGCATATTCTTCAGATATTCTATATGAATGGGAGATACTGCCCGCAGGGAAGAAGAAGAAATATCAACGAAGGTTCCCGTTCGGGGGGAAAGCTCAGGTATGAGGGGTACAGGCTCATAAGATACGTCGCTTATGATCCGAAGGCCGTTCTTCAGGAACATGGCACGGGATTGGGCCGGGATATCGGAAGCGGGATAATGAAGGCCAAACCAGCTCTGCATTCCGGCCTGCTTTTCCTCGGCCACTACCTCGCCGTTCCACTGCTCATCAAATTTATAGATCATGACCCTGTCGTAGCCGAAATTTTCCCTGACCAGCCTTGCCGTCTTTGCACTCAGCCCCTCAGGGCTTTCCTGACTCCAGAATTGTGCGGAAAGCAGGGCAGGATCCCCTGAAGTGGCTTCTGAGGAGTTTAGCGGTTCCAGGTCCAGCAGCAGCTGCCCCTGATCCGGATGTGCCTTCAGCAGGAACTCTCCGGCCTGCAGCTGCAGTTGAACCGGTGTATTCTTCCTCTGTTTCAGTTGTTCCCTGAAATTTTCTGTGAGGCCTGCTCCGAAAACCTCCTCCAGGTTCTTCCCCAGGAGTTCTTCGGGCAAATAGGGAAGAAATTTCCGGCTGTTGGTGCCTGTCTGAAGGATTGTGAAGGAATCAGGATCTGCCACCAGCAGGAGTCCGAATTCCTGGGTCCGGTTGATGATATGTATGGGTTCCCGCGCACAGTTTTCCAGGTCGACTTTGTCAGAATTCATATTCTTTTCAGGGATTGTCGCCATTAAGAGCTCAGGCTTTAAGTTTGAAATAAAAACTGCTGCCCACTCCTTCCTGGGAATCAACCCAGATGCTGCCGCCGTGAAGCTGAACGATCTTATGTACGTGCGCGAGTCCCACCCCGGTGCCGTCCTTGCTTTCATTGCCTACCCTGGTAAAAATGGTGAAAATACTTTCCAGATTCTTTTCAGGAATCCCTTTTCCATTGTCGATAATGGAGAAGATATAATGCTCGCCTTCCCTGTAGGCACTGATCCTGATCTCGGGTTTGCGGTCTTCCGGGGTGTATTTGATGGCATTGCTGATAAGGTTCTGGAAAAGAAGTCGCAGCTCCACCTCGTAACCACTGATGACGGGAAGATTTGAATAATATATTCTTGCTTTTGAATCCCTGACACTCTTTTCCATATCCAGGAGCAGGTTGTCCAGCAACAGTTTCAGGTCCACCTGCTTTAACTTGCCATCCCTTCCAATTCGTGAGTGCTCGAGCAAGGCTTTGATCTGCTTGGACATCCTCTTGGAGGCATTGGTGATGAAACTTAAATACCGGGAGGCCTTTTCATCCAGCTGTCCCCCGTACAGATTATTGATGATCTCACTGCTCATTTTGATGGTAGCCAAAGGCTCCTGCAGGTCGTGGGAGCAGATGGATACGAACTGTTCCAGGTCCTTATTCACCGTTTCCAGGTCGCCCTTTTGTTTTCTGAGTTTTTCCTGAACCTGCTTCAGTTCGGAGATGTCGGCAAAGGTATACCTGTAGCTCAATACCTTGTCGGCGTCATCTTTTTCCATGGAGGCGTTGAGGATCACGGGAATAGTCTCCCCTGATCTGGTAAGCAGCTCCAGCTCTACATTGTATAATACTCCCTTTTCCTGAAAGACCTTATGGTATTTAAGGGCCTGCACCTGCAGCTGCTCGGGGAAGATCTCAAAAATGGATTCTCCCAGCAGTTCCTTTTTCTCGTAGCCGAGCCGCTCTGCCGTCATTCGATTGAGTCCGCGGATCAGAGCTGTACCGGGATCGAGGTTCAGGTGCATGATCGGATCTTCCTCATAAAGATTTTTATAGCGCTTCTCACTTGCCTCCAGTTGCTCCTTGGAGCGTTGCAGGTTGGTGATATCGATGAAGGTTATGACCACCCCTTCTATCTTGTTCCGCTTGTTCCTGAAGGCGGAAAGCCGGCGTAAATAATATTTCCCTTTGGTCTTTACCGGTTTCTCCAGCATTTCTCCTGTCTCCAAAACTCGTTTACAGCGCTGCAGCAGTTGTTTGCTGCCGATATTGTTCAGGAAATCACTAATGGACCGGCCCCTGTCGGAGTCTACCAGGTTAAAATGTTCTTTAATGGCAGGGGTAAATTTCCGGATCTTCAGATCGGAACTCAGGAAAATAGTCCCTATCTGAGTGCTTTCCAGCAGGTTGTTGATGTCGGAATTAAGGATCTCCAGGTCTTCCATCTTCTGGAGGTTCTCCGCATTGACGGTATTGATCTCCTCATTAACACTTTGCAGTTCCTCGTTGGTGCTCTGCAGTTCCTCGTTGGAGGCCAGCAGTTCTTCATTGGCCGTCTGCAGTTCCTCATTGCTGGTCTCGATCTCCTGAAGCGAGCTCTGCAAGTCGTTGCGGGATTGTTTCAGCTCCTCCTCCAGGTTGATCACATACTCCCGGGTATGCTGGGTGAGGGTGACCCCGTCAATGAAAACCACATCTTCCAATTCCAGTTCATTTTCCAGAAAAGTGATGATGAAATGGGTTTCTCCCTGAAGATTGTGTCCTTCAAAAGGTTTTACCAGGATATCAACTGCTTTCTTTTCCTGCTGATGGAGAAAGTTCGCAGCCTTGTAGAATACCTTCTCCTTATTTTTGTTTGCCTTGTTTACGCATATTTGCACCACGTGCTTAAGCTCTGTATCGAGCATATCCATCAGGTTGATACTAAATCCGTTTCCGGGGAGACTGGCATATTTCCTGAATTCCCCTATGGCATCCAGGATATTGTATTCGGAGTCCACATAAACGCAGGCTCCATTTAAAAATTCCAGTAAAGTGGTATTGAATTCTGCTTCCAGCCTGTTTTTTACCGGAGCCTGTCTTGATTTTTTTACCGGCTGTACCGAAGGGTGGGTCTGGTTATTGGCGTTATGGTTTATCTGTTGCCTCATTCCAATTTGGGTATTGATAGTTCTACTGGCGCGCACATTGCGATAGATCTTGGCTTTCCTGTCCATGATCTCAAAGTTTTCCTGATGGGAGGTAACACTCTCACTGGTGCCCAGCACGAGGATGCCTTCCTTTTTGAGGGAGAAATGGAGGAAGTCCAGGGCTTTTTTCTGTATTCCGGGTTGAAAATAGATCAGCAGGTTACGGCAGCTTACCAGATCCATTTTGCTGAAAGGTGGATTTTTAATGACGTTGTGCAGGGAAAAGACCACTGAACTCCGCACCTTGTCATTCACCACATAGGAGCCGGCCTTCTGATGAAAATACTTTACCAGCAGCTGTGCCGGCACATCGGCCACAATGCTCTCGGGATACACGCCCCTTCCTGCAATGGCCAGGTGTTCCTTGGAAATGTCTGTTGCAAAGATCTTCAGGTTTACCGCCTTTTGCTGTTTTTCGATCTCCTCCAGTAGGCAGATGGCATAGGAAAAAGGTTCTTCCCCCGTGCTGCAGGCCACATCCCACAGCTTTAAGGTGCCTCCATTGGGAATATTCCTGACCAGCTCTGGGAAGACTTTTTTATTCAGGATCTCCCAGACGGAACCGTCGCGAAAGAACTTTGTGACGCCAATGAGAAATTCCCGATAAAGGATCTCCACCTCTTCCTCGTGAGTTTTAAGATACTCCAGGTAATCTTTCAGCGAAGGGGATTTACATACCTGCACCCGCCGGGCAATCCGGCGGGCAAGGGTGGCCCTTTTGTATTCCCGGAAATCAAGTCTCATCTTCTCATTGACATAATTTAGGATCTTCATCAATTCGGAACGGTTCTGTTCCATATCACCATCCTCAAAATGAATTACGTTCACGGCAGAGATGAAGTTGTACAGCTCGATTCCCATCTTTTTTACGGGCACGACATAATCCACCAGGCCAGTATTGATGGCACTCTGAGGCATTCCGTTAAACTGGGCCTCTTTGGGTGACTGCACCATGATCATGCCATCACTTTCCTTTATCCCCCTGGCTCCCCGGGTACCGTCACTCCCGGTGCCGCTTAATATGATTCCAATAGCATCTTCTTTGGCTTCCCTGGCCATAGACTCAAAAAACAGGTCAATGGGCAGGTTCAGGCTGTGATCCTTTGGTTTTTCTGTGGGCTGCAGCTTTCCATCCTGTAAAAGCAGGTTGTTCACCGGAGGAATCAGGTAAATATGGTCCGGTTCGGGATGCATGGTTTCCGTGACTTCAACTATGGGAAGGTCGGTGACCCGTTCCAGGAGTTCCCCCATCATACTCTTATGGTCAGGGGACAGATGCTGGATCACCACAAAGGCACAGCCTGTCTCATTGGGAAGATGCAGGAAAAAAGCCTTGAGGGCTTCCAAACCACCTGCGCTGGCACCTATGGCCACTATTTGGACCTTACCGGGTTTACTGGAAGAGGTTAAGAAGGAGACTTCTTTTTTCAAAGATTAAAAGATAAATAAAGGTCGAAACAAACAGGGCCATGAAAGTTTTCTTTATGCTTCCACTGTTAAGCTTCAGGTTGGCCGAAAATACTATTTTCACTTAAAAAGTTTTCTGAAGGTTTCGTTAAATTTTAATTTGACTTAGCCTGATCCTATGCGAAGCAGTCTGATTCACAGCCATTCGGAAGGGGGATGCTGAAATCTTACCCGGAGTTTCTGTCATTTTACATTTTCTCAAAGGAACGCTGCCGGGTTTTGGCGGCATTGATAAAAATGAATATAAGAATGACTGCTACCATGACGTAACAGGCGTACACTACAACTGTACTCCCCTCATGGGAGCTGTTGGAAACAGCAACCGCCACCAGTCCCCATATCCCGGCTGCTCCGGCTTCGCGCAGGTTCCGTCTTGTGATCATCGCCAGTTGAATAAGTCCGGCACTGCAGATCATGATAAGAGTCCAGCCAGGCTCCGATAGGCCCCAGCCGTTCCAGCCGATCTTGGTGAGCCAGGCTGCCACATTAGCGATCAGGGAAATGCTGATCCATCCTGTATAGACGGCGAAGGGCCAGAAAATGAAGAGGTATTTTGTGAATGGGTGGGAATCCAGTTCCATCCGGGTCCTGATAATAATTTTCAGCAGGCAAAACAGCAGAAACAGCATCACCAGCACCGACGATCCTGTATGGTCATAGAGCCAGGTGACCACCCAGAGGGAATTGGCGAGGCAGGAAAGGACAAACCACCAGCCGATCTTCAATAGGTGGGGTTCGATTTCCCTGTTGCCGAAAAGATGGCGGCCGGTATAGACCACAAAACCAGCCAGGCCAAGATAAATCAGTCCCCAGATGGAAAAGGCATAACCTGCCGGGGTGAAGGCATTGAAATACCTGTCGGAGATCGTTTCCATGGTATTGCCGTGGGATATGCCGGTGTTGGAGAGATAATTGATCGCGATCATTAGGAAAAAGGCGAAGGCATTGGCAAGGGAGAGTATCTTTTTCATCGGGTGATCTTTTTAGGAAGCTTTTCCGGAACTGCTTATAAAAATACTGGTTAAACAGGAATAATTCAAATCTGCAAAAAGCGGCAATATACGGCTATGTTGGCCATATTTTCCGGGTGCGCCATTCCACAGACTACTTTGCTCCCCATATTGGTAGCTGCCATTTCTTTATCCCTATACGTGGTGGTATTCCTATTGGACTTCATTTCCGGAGTCAAAGCTTCTCGACTTGAGGCATTAGACAAGGCAAACTACTTCAGCTCTGCAAAAGGCTGGAGCAGCATCTGGAAGATCACGGTCTCCATTCTTGTAACCTGGTCCTGGTTCTTCTCCATACTTGCCGACGTTGGTAATCTCCCCTATCTCCCCGGATTCTTCATGCTCTCCTCCTCCACTATTGCCATCATGGCTATCCTATTGGATATCTACTCCATAGGTGAAAACTAAAAGCGATTGACAGGTAAGAAGGCAAGGTTCTTCGAGTGGCTGGAGAATGTAAGGATGCTCATCAACAATATAGTGGTGAGGAAATTTGAAAAGTGGTAAAGTTGGAAGTCCGAAGTCCGAAGAAAAAATATGCGCTAATCTGCGACATGATTTGCGAGATCTGCGGGAAACCCTTTTTTAGTGGGCAGAGGGCAGAGGAAATATAATTAACAAAAATTACGATTATGAAACTAAGCGAAAAACATCAGCTCTTCACCTTAAACATCGCCCGGCTGATCCTCTATGCCGAGAGCCTGGGCTTCGGCCTCAGCTTCGGGCACGCCTGGCGCTCCTCTGAGGAACAGAAGCGACTTTTCATGGAAGGCCTGTCCAAAACCCTAAACTCCCCGCACCTGAATCGCCTGGCGGTGGATTTCAATGTGTTCCAAAACGGGTTCCTCTGCCTGGAATGGAGCAGGATCAAGGAACTGGGCGATTATTGGGAGCAGCTCCACCCCAACAACCGCTGGGGCGGTGACTGGAACGGCAACGATTTGCAGGATGGGTTTATTGATTGCCCGCATTTTGAAATGAAGGTTTGAAATTCCAATAAAAACAAATTCCAAATTCCA
>CAMPJY010000067.1 GCA_946887025.1 uncultured Salinimicrobium sp. | reverse complement strand
ATATTCTATTAACCATTCTAAACAATTAGTTTTATGAAAAAGTTCATTTTTTACAGCTTTTGCGCGCTCGGGGTATGGGCGGCAACTTCCTGCAGCTCTGAAGAGACGCCGGAAAATCCCTCAGAAAAGGCCAGTATTTCTTTCGGTGCCGTGCTGGAAGGCCTGGCAGCCAGATCGGGTTTTAAACAACAGGCATCAAACCTGCCAGACTGTTCAGACAACGTCCCTGCTTATGTCGAGGTCGTGCTGAGCGGCACCCGGCAGATCGGTAGTACTGAGGTTCCCCTGGTGGTGGAAATCAATCCCACCCCCAGCGATGAGGATAAGGACGGGGAACCTGAATATTTTACCAGGGAAGTTTCTGAGCTGGAACTGGAACCCGGAACCTACAAGCTTGATTATTTTGCAGTTTATTCCTCTGCGGATGAACTCCTGTGGCTGGCACCAATGAATGACAGCCAGCTCGGGGGATTCGTGGATAATCCCTTGCCGCTGAGTTTCAACCTGGGGGCCGGTGCCAAGAAATATCTGGACGTCGAGGTGCTCTGCTTCGACAATCGCGACGTAAACGAGTACGGCTATCTGTTCTTCGACCTGGAGTTTACCCGCAGCATCGAATTCTGCATGTACGGTAACTTCTGTGACGAAAACGGAAGGCATTTCGGTGCCGCTTATAGCGCCAGTATCTGGAGCGGAACCGACGTTTCGGGAGAACAGCTGTATTCCAACGTGGCCAATGTCACCGGCACAAACGAACAGGGGGATGCCACGGCGTCCGAACTCTGTTTCGATCTTCCGGATACTGCGGGGGAAGACCAGTATTACCTGGAGATTTATATGGAAGGTGAGCTTATACGGCAGGGGGTATTTACCGATGCCGATGTAAAATCCCTTTTCGAGGGGGAAGACCGTCTGGAGAGTTACCATTTCAGGGAAGGAAACTGCAACCTGAGCGATGAGCCCGAGCTTTTTGACGATTCAGAATTAGTCTGCAGTACTATTGATTTTGAAGACCTGCAGAACCCGGAAGATTTTAATGCCGATTATTATGCAGATCAGGGCGTACAGATTCTGGCCGGTCCTTCCTATGAAGGGAATTCCATGATGGTCCGGGATGGCACCTGCAGTGCTAGGGTACTGCACAGTACCCTATATCCCTATGCCTCCGTCCTTATCAATTTCGATTCCGAAGTCGTGTCCGTTTCTCTTGTCGCCGGGGATTATGGCGAGGACGCAGACACCTTCCACGTTTCGGCTTTCAGTAAACCTAATGCCGATGGGGATGTTGTGGCTTACCAGACTCGGGTACTGGCAGAAAATGAAGGCGGATGCCTGGAATTCAACCTGGCCGCAGACAATATACGTTCGGTGGTGGTGTTCGGTCAGTCCTCCAGAGGTGCAGCACATAACAATACCAGTTTTACCGATAACATCAGCTTCTGCAGACGCCGGTAGGCCTAATTAATGAAATCCGACAGGTGGCAGTGCCTGTCGGGTTTTATTCCTCAAAACATATCTCCGGCTTTCAGGGCGTAAGTTCAATGGTCATTCGAAAATCATTAGAAAATCGATAAAGGATTCAGAGACCATATTCTCATCCTCAAGGGGTGGCTAGTCTCCGCGCCCCTGGAAGGTGTGGATATTCTTCCCACTTTTCCCAACAACGCCACAGGTATCCTGCATCAGGGGCCGGGGAATAGTCTGATTTCCACCACCTCAGTTTCACGGCACCATCTTTGCCTGTCCCACTTCGGAAATTTGATTCAACTTCGGTGGCCTTAAACTAAAGGGCCGGGTTGAAGGTAAAACACCCCCAAAGTCTATGAATACACAACATCTTGAAATGCCCCCACAGGTATCAATACAGAAACCGGGAACCAATACCACTCCACTACCCAAAGTAAACGAATCTAAAACCGCAAAGGAACAGGCTTCAGAAACTATCAAAAAAGCCGGTTTCAACACCAAGCAGCTGTGCATCCTGGCAGGGACCTTTATCCTGCTGTTCGGCGGGGCCTATTCCGTGTACCTGCTACAGGCAGATTTCCAGGCGATGAACCTCAGCCGAATGAATAGCCTCGGAGGCATGATCCTGCTGGTCCTGTCGGGCGTCCTGCTGGCCTTCCGACTTGGATTTCTGGGTTATATCGCGAGACTCTTCTTCCGCTATAAACCCGTAGCATCCGTCAGCGATACTGAATTACCGACCCTTACGGTGATCGTGCCCGCGTATAATGAAGGAAAACAGGTGTATGCCACCCTGCTGAGCCTGATCAACAGCAGCTATCCCGAACAAAAATTACAGATTATCGCCATTGATGACGGAAGCCAGGATGATACCTGGGACTGGATGAAAACCGCCAAAACGGAACTCGGCAAGCGGGTGGTCATTTATCAGCAGCCCACCAACCAGGGGAAGCGACATGCGCTTTACCGCGGGTTCAATCTGGCTACCGGCGAGGTGCTGGTAACCGTGGATAGCGATTCCATCGTGGAGAAAGATACCCTGCGCAACCTCGTTTCGCCGTTTGTGACGAATGAGAACTGTGGCGCCGTGGCCGGAAATGTAAAGGTGCTGAATAACGAAAAAGCAAGTATTCCGCGGATGCTGAATGTGAGTTTTGTTTTCAGCTTCGAATTCATACGCTCGGCACAAAGTGTCCTGGGTTCCGTACTCTGTACCCCCGGGGCGTTGGCCGCTTACCGCAGCAAGGCCGTCAGGAACTGCCTGCCCGAATGGATGAACCAGACCTTTATGGGGCAGCCTACCGACATTGGGGAAGACCGCGCCATGACCAATATGATCCTGAAACAGGGCTACCACGTGTTATTTCAGCGAAATGCCCATGTACTGACCAACATTCCGGAGAAATTCAGCAGCCTTCACAAGATGTTCACCCGCTGGGAACGCAGCAATGTGCGCGAAAACCTGATGATGTCCAAATTTGCGTTCAAGCCCTTCAGGACCGGCTCCCGCTCGGGCACCCGCATCCTGCTGGCAAATCAGTGGATGCAGATGCTCACCACCTATCCGCTGTTCCTGATCATGATCATCCTGCTGGTGACATACCCGGTGCTGTTTCTCAGTTCCACCCTGCTGAGCATCCTGATCTTCTCGAGTCTCCCGGCTTTCTTTTACGCGAAGAAATATTCTATCGCTGAATCCTTCTGGGCCTATTCCTACAGTATTTTCTACACCTTCAGTCTGTTCTGGATCACGCCTTATGCCATGGCTACGGCCAACAGGAGAGGATGGCTGACGCGGGGGTTGCCGGAGAAGAAATAAAAAGATTAAATATCCGACATAAGAAGAGACGCTCCACGGGGCGTCTCTTTGCGTTTGGTATCCATTAGATCAACTTTGAACCTGATCTCCACTTTGACAAAATCCCGGAATTACATGATCCTCAATATGTCCGGCTTATTTTTCGAAATTCGAATTATGACGGCGCTAAATTATGAAATATGAAATTTAAATACTAAAACCGGATTTTTACAGATAAAAACGCATCTTAATCTTTATTTTCGTGAATATTATTATTGGTTAAAGCGTAAATTATGAAGTTAAAGCAACAGGGACTCTATTCCCCCGAATTCGAACATGACAATTGTGGTGCAGGTTTTATCTGTAACCTGAAAGGCAAAAGGACCAACGATATTATTCACAAAGCGCTTGACATCCTGGTGCGCCTGGAGCATCGCGGCGCCGTCAGTGCTGATGGAAGAACAGGGGACGGTGCGGGGATCCTGATAGAGATCCCTCACAGCTATTTTAAAAAGGTCTGTGACTTTGATATTCCTGAACCCAGGGAATATGCTGTAGGCATGGTCTTTCTTCCTCCCGCTGCCAACCAGCGGAAGTTGGTGAAGGAGATTTTTGAAAAGCAGGTGACCCGGCAGGGCTTAAGCATCCTGGGGTGGCGGGAAGTCCCGGTAGATCATTCCTGCCTGGGGAGCATTGCCGCTCTGAGCGAACCAAACGTGCAGCAGATCTTTATTGGGAAAGGGGAAGAGCTTTCGGATAAGGAATTCAATGCCCGGCTTTTCATTGCCCGCAAAATTGCAGAACACAGAATTCGGGAATCCGCCCTTTCAGAATCCTCCTACTTCTATGTCTCCAGCCTTTCTACCACGACCCTGATATATAAAGGGCTGCTGATGCCCGAAGATATCAATATCTATTATTCGGATCTGAACGATCCCGAACTGGTTACCAAACTTGCCCTGGTTCACCAGCGCTTCTCCACCAATACCTTCCCCAGCTGGGACCTGGCACAGCCTTTCAGGTATATGTGCCACAATGGGGAGATCAATACCATTCGCGGAAACCTGAGCCGTATGAAAGCCCGCGAGGAACTTTTTGAGAGTGAGCTGTTCGGCGAATATATGAAAGAGATCACTCCTGTTACTGCGGAAGGAAAATCTGATTCTGCTTCCATGGATACCGTGCTGGAACTTCTGTTGCACACAGGACGTTCCCTGCCCGAAGCCATCATGATGATGGTTCCCGAAGCATGGGAGAAAAATCCGACGATGCCCCGGGGCAAAAAAGCCTTCTATGAATACAATTCGTGCATCATGGAGCCCTGGGATGGCCCCGCCTCCATTCCTTTTACCGACGGCAATTATATCGGCGCCCTGCTCGACAGGAACGGGCTGCGTCCCTCGCGCTATACCGTAACCAGGGATGGTTATGTGGTCATGGCCTCGGAGATAGGGGTGATTGAGATAGCACCTGAAAATGTCGAAAGACATGGGCGACTGGAGCCGGGAAGGATGTTCCTGGTCAATATGAACGAAGGAAGGATCATTGAGGACGAAGAGGTGAAGAATGAGATCGTGGCTGAAAGGCCTTACCAACAGTGGCTTGAGGAAAATTTACTGCCCCTGGCCGAGGTTCCCTATACCGAAAATAAGACGCCAGTAGAAAAAACTGACTATAAGACGCGACAGAAGCTTTTCGGCTATACGCTGGAAGACATCAACAGCATTATTGCACCTATGGCACAGTTGTCAAAGGAGGCCATCGGCTCCATGGGTTCCGATACTCCGCTCGCCGTACTTTCCGATAAGCCACAGCTGCTGTTCAACTACTTCAAGCAGCTTTTTGCGCAGGTGACCAATCCCCCACTGGATGGCATCCGGGAGGAGATCGTCACGGACATCAGCCTGACCCTCGGGGAGGACAGGAACCTGTTCAGGATAATTCCGGAACATGCCAGAAAGCTGCGCATCCAGAACCCGGTCATCTCTAATGAAGATCTGGATAAGATCCGGTTTATCGATAGGCCGGGATTCAAAGCGGCTTCTGTTTCCGCCTTGTATCGGGTCGAAAAAGGCCTTAATGGAATGGAAGAAAGACTGGAAGAGATGATCGACGAGATTACCTCAGAAGTGGATAAAGGCTGTAATATCATCATCCTTTCAGACCGGAATGCCGATTCCGGCCTGGCGCCCATCCCCAGCCTGCTCGCCTGCTCCTTTGTCCACCATATGACTAAAAAGCATAACAGAAGATCTTCCTTCGAGATAGTCATCGAATCTGCCGAACCCCGGGAGCCTCACCATTTCGCCCTGCTGTTCGGCTATGGTGCCAGTGCCATCAATCCTTATATGGTAAACGAGATCATCCGCGACCTGGTAGAGAAGAAGGAACTGGATCTGGAAGAACCCGAAGTTGCCGTGCAGAACTTTAATACCGCCATCGGGAAAGGTATTGTCAAGATCATGAACAAGATCGGGATCTCTACCCTGCATTCCTATCGGGGAGCACAGATCTTTGAGATCCTGGGACTGAATCAGAAATTTGTCGACAAATATTTCTGCAATACCACGACCCGGATTGAAGGAATAGGTTTGTATGAACTCGAAAGGGAAATCGGGAAACGGCACCGAAAGGCCTTTACTCCTGCGGAAGACCCGACAGAGATAGCCCTGGATCACGGAGGAGACTACCGCTGGAGACGGAATGGGGAAAGGCATATGTTCAATCCGGCGACCGTGGCAAAACTGCAGCAGGCCGTGAAACAGAATGACCCGAAGACTTATGAGGAATACTCGAGGCTTATAAATGAACAGAGCAAGGGCCTGATGACCATCCGGGGAATGTTCAGGTTCAGGGATCTGGATCCGGTGCCCATTGATGAAGTGGAGCCCTGGACAGAGATCGTGAAGCGATTCAAAACCGGGGCCATGTCCTTTGGTTCCATAAGCAGGGAAGCGCATGAGAACCTTGCAATTGCCATGAACCGGATGAATGCAAAAAGCAATTCCGGGGAAGGCGGGGAAGATGAGAAGCGCTTTCATAAAAATCCCGACGGGGACTGGAAGAATTCCGCCATCAAACAGGTAGCCTCAGGAAGATTCGGGGTGTCGATCAATTACCTGACCAATGCCCGGGAAATCCAGATCAAGATGGCCCAGGGGGCGAAACCCGGAGAAGGTGGACATTTACCCGGACCAAAGGTGGGCCCGGAGATCGCCAGGATCAGGAATTCCACGCCATACGTGGGACTGATCTCGCCCCCGCCCCACCACGACATCTATTCCATTGAAGATCTTGCCCAGCTTATTTTTGATCTTAAAAACGCCAACAGGGAGGCCCGTATCAATGTGAAACTTGTTTCAAAGGTAGGAGTTGGTACTATAGCCGCCGGGGTGGCAAAAGCTAAAGCCGATGTCGTCCTGGTTTCCGGACATGACGGCGGCACCGGAGCGGCTCCCCTTACCTCCCTCCGGCACGCCGGACTTCCATGGGAACTTGGCGTGGCCGAAGTTCAGCAGACCTTACTTCTCAATAACCTGAGAAGCCGTATTGTGGTGGAATGTGACGGACAGTTAAAAACAGGCCGCGATGTCGCCATCGCCTGCCTGCTGGGAGCCGAGGAATTCGGGTTTTCAACAGCACCCCTGGTGGCCTCCGGCTGTATCATGATGAGGGCCTGCCACCTGAACACCTGCCCTGTGGGCATCGCCACCCAGGATCCCGAGCTGAGGAAGAATTTCAAGGGTACCCCGGAGAATGTCATCAATTTCATGTACTTCGTCGCACAGGAGTTACGGCAGATCATGGCAGACCTTGGATTCAGGACCATTAATGAGATGGTCGGCCAAAGCCAGAAGCTGGACATGAACAAGGCCATAGCACATCATAAAGCCCTGGGCATTGATTTATCCAAAATATTGTACAGGCCACAGATCGATGCTGATATGCCGCACCACAATACATTGGAGCAGGACCACCGACTTAAGGACGTCCTGGATTTTGAGATCCTGAAAAAGGCACATCCCGCCATTTACCGAAAAGAGAAAATGAGCCTGGACTTTCCCATCACCAATATCAACAGGACTACAGGAGCCATTATCAGTAACGAGATCTCCAAGATCCATGGCGCCAAAGGTCTGCCTAAAAATACGCTTACGCTCAATTTCACCGGTTCGGCAGGTCAGAGCTTTGGGGCTTTCGCTACCATAGGACTTACCCTGAATGTGGAAGGGAATACCAACGATTACTTCGGAAAAGGCCTGAGTGGGGCCACGCTGTCGGTAAGAAAACCGGCAAAGGCCACCTTCCGTTCCCATGAGAATGTCATCATCGGAAATGTCGCCCTCTACGGCGCCATTAATGGGGAGGCCTATATAAATGGAATAGGCGGGGAACGCTTCTGCGTGCGGAATTCGGGCGCCAAAGCCGTCATCGAAGGCATCGGCGACCATGGCTGTGAATATATGACCGGAGGGGTGGCGGTCATCCTGGGAGGCATAGGCAGAAATTTCGCTGCCGGAATGAGCGGAGGTGTCGCCTATATTTATAATCCCGACAACAGCATAGACGCCCACAACTTCAACATGGAAATGATAGGCCTGGAAGACCCCTCGGAAAAGGACCTGGAAGAAGTGAAGAAACTGATCCGGAACCACTTCAGTTATACGGAAAGCGAGCTGGCCAAAGAGGTACTGGAGAACTGGGAGACCACCTCTACCCGGTTTATCAAGGTAATGCCGCTGGAATACAAAAAGGCATTGAAAATGCTGGAAGAGGAGAAGACAAGAAGAGCAGAAATGGAATTAAAAACCGCATAGGAAATGGACAAACTAAAAGGATTCATAGAATACAGTAGAAAAGAAGAGGAAACAGCTACCGTTTCGGAACGGGTAAAGCACTTTAAGGAATTCACCCATAAGCTGAGCGACAAGGAGCTCAACGAACAGGGGGCACGCTGTATGGATTGCGGGATCCCCTTTTGCCACAGTGGCTGTCCCCTGGGTAACCTGATCCCCGACTTTAATAATGCCGTGTATAAGAATGACTGGAAGAAGGCCTCCGACATCCTTCACTCCACGAACAACTTCCCCGAATTTACCGGAAGGCTGTGTCCGGCTCCCTGCGAATCGGCCTGTGTATTAGGGATCATAAGTCCCCCGGTAGCCATAGAACTGATCGAGAAGTATATCCCCGAACGCGCGTTCAGCGAAGGCTGGATCCCCTCCCTTCCGCCGACTAACAGGACCGGAAAGCGGGTAGCCGTGGTGGGATCAGGCCCTGCCGGCCTGGCAGCGGCACAACAACTGAACCGGGCCGGCCATTCCGTGACCGTCTTCGAAAGAGATAAAAAGCCGGGAGGGCTGTTGCGCTATGGCATCCCTGACTTTAAACTGGAAAAATGGGTAATCGACCGCAGACTGGCACTCCTGGAAGCTGAAGGGATTGAGTTCAGGACCAATACTCATGTCGGGGTGAACTATGACATTGAAAAGCTGCAGGAATTTGATGCCATCGTCCTTTGTGGCGGCGCCACAAAGCGCAGGAGCTTACCTATTCCCGGGGCAGATGCCAAGGGGGTGGTACAGGCGATGGATTTCCTCAAAAGAAACAATGAGGTGGTAGATGGACAGGCAGCGCCAGCCGCCGACTTACATGCAAAGGACAAGCACGTCATAGTAATCGGAGGTGGTGATACCGGATCCGATTGCGTAGGAACCTCAAACAGGCACGGGGCCAGCTCCGTGACCAATTTAGAGATCATGCCGATGCCCTCTAAAGTCCGAACACATGCGAGCCCCTGGCCCTACTGGCCCTTTACTTTGAAAACCACTTCTTCTCACGAGGAAGGGGTGGAAAGGAACTGGAGCATTTCCACCAGGGAATTCCTCAGGGACAGCAATGGAAATTTAAAAGCCCTTAAGACCGTGGAGGTCGAATGGGTAGAGACGCTGACGGGAAGGCCCCAGCTGAAGGAGATCCCCGGAAGCGAGAAGGAATGGCCCTGCGACCTGGCTTTGCTGGCCCTCGGCTTCACCGGGCCCGAAAGGACCCTCAGTGAACAGCTGGGACTCGAGGTGGATGAGCGGACAAACATCAAGGCCGGAAAAAAGTACCAGACCAACATCCCCAATATCTTTACTGCAGGAGATATGCGCCGCGGACAATCCCTGATCGTCTGGGCCATTTCCGAAGGCCGGGAAGCCGCCAGAAGTGTGGACAAGTATTTAATGGGGGTAACGCAATTACCCACCAAAGGTCGGGGAGATCTGCCCGTAGCTTAAGGCACACCAGTTTTCTGTGACAGTTCAATGACTCCACCGGGTCCAGGTACTTTATGAATCAAAAATGCTTTAGTCAATCAGGAATTTTCCGGTGGAAAAAAGGCTGTTCAGACTATGACTCATACTGTATCGGATAGGCGGTGGTGCCGTGTTCGTGGGTGTCGAGGCCCTCTATTTCTTCTTTTTCGGTTACCCTGATCCCGCTTCTTCGTTTTAAGAAGAAGAGGATGGCAAAAGAGGAGAGCACACAGAAAACTGCGATGCTGCCGATCCCGATAAGCTGACTCATCAGCTGTTGCCATCCGGCAAGTCTTCCGAAAATACCCACGGCGAGGGTGCCCCAGATCCCACAGCCCAGATGCACGGAAATGGCCCCCACAGGGTCATCCAGGCGCAGCCGGTCCAGCAGCGCAACAGCAAAGACGATCAGCACGCCCGAAACGGCTCCAATAAGCAGGGCCTCGGCAATGCCCACCAGGTCGGCGGAAGCAGTGATTCCCACGAGTCCCCCGAGAATCCCGTTCAGGACCATCGAGAGGTCATTCTCCTTATATCTCCAGGAGGAAACTACGAAGGCGCCAAGGCCTCCGGCAGCGGCAGAAAGACAGGTGGTAACCAGCACCAGGGAAGTGGCTGCAGGGTCAGCGGATAGCACGGAACCTCCGTTGAAGCCAAACCAGCCAAACCAGAGAAGAAAGGCGCCGACCGTCGAGAGCGGCAGACTATGACCGGGGATCACCTTGATTGTTCCCTCATGGAACCTCCCTATCCGGGGCCCCAGCAGGAAGACCGCCACCAGGGCTGCCCATCCCCCAACGGAATGCACCAGGGTGGAACCTGCAAAATCATAGAACCCGATCTCGTCCAGGAAACCACCTCCCCACTTCCACATCCCGGTGATGGGATATACCAGGCCCACATAGAGGAGGGAAAATGCCAGGAAGCTCGATAATTTGATGCGTTCGGCAACCGCGCCCGAAACTATGGTGGCTGCAGTCGCTGCAAACATGGCCTGGAACAGGAAATCGGTATAAAAGGTGTAATGGCCTGCGGCATAGGTCTCCGACAGCCCATTGGCAGGGAGTTGCAGTCCAAAGCCTGAAAACCCGAAGATACCTCCGGCAAATGCTTCGCCTGGATACATCAGCCCGAATCCTATAAAGGTATAGGTAAGGAGGCCAATGAGGAGCACCATCACATTCTTGAACAGGATATTAATGGTATTCTTGGCCCGGGTAAGGCCAATTTCCAAAAGGGAAAAACCCAGATGCATCATGAACACCAGCGCGATGCAGATCATCATCCATAAGTTGTTTGCGGTAAAGGCTGCGTTTTCCATAGTTAGCTGAGTGAGGAGGTTCCTTTTTCTTTTGTTCTTATCCGGTAGGCTTCTTCAATGTCGGAGACGAAGATCTTGCCGTCCCCAATTTCCCCTGTATAGGCTTTTTCCAGCAACACCGCCAGGGTCTTGTCCAGAAAGCTGTCCGATACCACTATCGACAACAGCCTTCGCTGAATATCTGTGGTGCTGTAGGCCACGCCACGATACACATGCCCCTGCTTTTCATTCCCGACCCCGGTCACGTCCCAATAGGTGAAAAAGTTCACCTCAATCTCGTGCAGGGCATGCTTCACTTCGTCAAATCTGGATTTCCTGATTATAGCTTCAATTTTTTTCATCTCGAAGTATATTTAGTTTCAAAACTATATAAAAATAATTTAACCCCCTAACGTTTAGGGGTAGCTCCAGTAAATTTTATGGTATAATCATTTTAGACCCCTTTTATTTAGGGGGTAATCAAAATAATAGTAGATAATTGAGAGGGTTAATGTATCTCCCCCGCCATTTCCTTCTATCCCCCGCCTTGCTACCCCCTTTTCTTCCTATATTTGTATATTACCAATTAAAATAAAGCCATGCTCAACCTGTTTTTCATCCTCATGACCCTTCTTCCACCGGTGGCTTCGGAGCCTTACTGCAGCTGCCTGAAACCCGAACCTATTTCCATGGAAGAGATTGAATCCTATGATCTGATCGTGAAGGCGGAAGTCAGTGAGATCACTTATAATGGCACCGAAAAGACACTCCAGTTAAGCGTGAAGGAGGTTTATAAAGGAAAAACGGAGAAGACCGAAGTGGAAGTAGTGACCAACCGCGATTCGGCGGCCTGTGGACTCACTGTCGGCAAGGGCGAGGAATGGCTGATCTTTGCTTACGAAAGAGATGGGGAATACCGCACCGATTCCTGCAGCCGCTCCGGGAACCTCAGCTCCCCCTCCTATCTGTTTGAAAAAAGAATGGCGGAAGATCTGGCTTTTCTCGAAGGGATGAACAAGGGGAACAATCCTGTTTTTCCGGGCTGGTATGCCGATCCGGAGGGGATCATTTTCGACGATACCTACTGGATCTTTCCTACTTACTCTGCACCCTATGAGGAGCAGGTCTTCTTTGATGCCTTTTCCTCGCCCGATCTGGTCACCTGGACCAAACACAGCAGGATCCTGGACACGGCAGCGGTAAAATGGGCGAAAAAAGCCGTATGGGCCCCTTCCATCATTAAGAAGGAGGATCAGTATTTCCTGTTTTTCGGAGCCAACGATATCCAGAGTGATGCCGAAGAAGGCGGGATTGGGGTTGCTGTGGCTTCCAGACCGGAGGGACCTTATAAAGACCATCTGGGGAAACCTCTTATCGATAAGTTCCACAACGGCGCCCAACCCATCGACCAGTTTGTTTTTAAGGATGTCGACGGGCAGCATTACCTGATCTACGGCGGCTGGGGCCATTGTAACATTGCCCGACTGAACGATGACTTCAGCGGCTTTATCCCTTTCGAGGACGGGACTACCTTTAAGGAAGTCACCCCCGAAAATTATGTGGAAGGCCCCTTTATGTTCGTCAGGGATGGCAAATATTACTTTATGTGGTCAGAAGGCGGATGGACCGGACCCGATTACAGCGTGGCCTACGCCATTGCCGATTCCCCCCTGGGACCATTTAAACGCATCGGGAAGATCCTGCAGCAGGATCCCAAAATCGCCACCGGGGCAGGCCATCATTCCGTGATTAAACTTCCCAATGAAGACACCTACTATATCGTGTACCACAGAAGGCCACTCGGCGAAACTGACAGAAACTCGAGGGTGACTGCCATTGAGAAAATGACTTTTGATGAAAACGGCCATATCCAGCCCGTGGTGATCACCAATGAAGGGGTGGAAGCGCATCCTATTGATTAGAATAATGGGGGAATCTGGAGATTCCCGCCCGGTTGCGCCAGGATCTGGAGATCCTGGCGCAGCGAAAAAAAGACGATGCGCAGCAAGTAAGGCTGGTCCAAATCTCCAGATT
>CAMPJY010000066.1 GCA_946887025.1 uncultured Salinimicrobium sp. | reverse complement strand
ACGGACCTGCAGTTTGGCGAGGTGCTGGGGAAACTGTTCGTGCAGATCATCCTGCCCCTGGTCATCGGCCTCCTGCTCCAGAGATATTTAGGGGACCTGGCCCGGAAATACAGCCGTCAGCTGAGCCTCTTTGACAAATCCATTATTATCCTGATCGTCTATTCCAGCTTCTGCACCTCCTTCACTTCAAATTTATTTGAAACCGTAAGCCTGGAGGAATTCCTTAAACTGCTGGGGTTGATCGTCATTATGTTTGCCGTAATATATTCCGGTCTGGGCTGGATCTCAAAAACCATGGGCTTCAACACCGAAGACAGCATTACAGCCAAATTCTGTGGCACCAAGAAATCCCTGGTGCACGGGTCGGTGATGGTGAAGATCATTTTCGGCAATAGCGCCAACACCGGATTACTGCTCTTACCGATTATGATTTATCATATCCTGCAGCTGCTGGTAATTGCAGTTTTTGCAGAAAGCTACTCCAGGAGAAAGTTGTAATGGTCTGACCAAAGTGCTATCAGGACTATACCAAGTCCCTTATAAACAGGCTATAAACAGGCCCTAAACAGGGGGTAAACAGGCTTTTTTGCAGGTTTTAGCCTGTTAATGGGCTGTTTGAGGGCTGTTTAGGGGCTGTTTAATAGGGACTTGGTAGGGAGATGAATGGGATCTGGTTCAGCGACTTCGCAACCGGAAATCACACAAGGAATTAGATAAGAGAGATTTTGATTTGCCGGGGCTTTTAAGCACCGGTCCGGAAATGCTAATTGTTCAGGGCTTTAGCCCCATTTTTCGCAGATTCAAAGGGCAATTATCAATCCTCTGGCTGAAGCCGGAGGCAAATCAATGTGGGGAATTTGGGTCAGCACTTTCGCCATTCGCCGCACTCGCTGCGCCAGGATCTCCAGATCCTGGCGCAACCGGGCGGGAATCTCCAGATTCCCGTTTCGACTCTACAAAAAAAGGTGGCCCTAATAAGAGCCACCTTCATTTATAGAACTATTTAATAATTTATTTGCTCAAATACATCTTTCTCCTTGAGTACAACTCATAGAAGGCATCATCCCTGAGACTGTCAATAAAGAGGATACTTTCCCCTGTACTCTTCATCTCAGGCCCCAATTGTTTATTCACTTTATGGAATTTATCGAAAGAAAACACCGGCTGCTTGATGGCATATCCCTTCAGCTGCGGATTGTATTTTATATCCTTCACCTTCATCTCCCCCAGCATCACCTTGGTCGCGTAGTTGACGTACGGCTGCTTGTAAGCCTTGGCAATGAAAGGTACCGTCCTAGAGGCCCTTGGGTTTGCTTCAATGATATAAACCTTGTCGTGTTTGATGGCGAACTGGATGTTGATCAATCCAACCGTATTCAACGCCAGGGCAATCTTTTTTGTGTGGTCCTTGATCTGTTCCATCACCAGGTCGCCCAAATTGAACGGAGGAAGGATGGCATTGGAGTCCCCGGAGTGGATTCCGCAGGGTTCGATATGTTCCATGATCCCGATGATCTGTACATCTTCCCCATCGCAAATGGCATCCGCCTCTGCTTCTATGGCTCCATCGAGGTAGTGATCCAGCAGGAGTTTGTTGTTCGGGATCTTTCTCAGCAGGTCCACCACATGTTCCTCAAGATCCTTTTTATTGATGACGATCTTCATCCCCTGGCCTCCCAAAACGTAAGATGGTCGCACCAGGATAGGAAAATTCAATTCATCTGAAAGTGCAAGGGCTTCATCAGCAGTTTCTGCCACCCCGAATTCCGGGTAAGGAATGTTGTTCTCCTGAAGTAAGGTCGAGAAGCTTCCGCGGTCCTCTGCAAGATCAAGGGCTTTATAGCTGGTACCCATAATTTTGATTCCGTACCTGTCGAGTTTTTCAGCCAGCTTAAGGGCGGTCTGCCCTCCCAGCTGTACGATCACCCCTTCAGGCTTTTCATGCCGGATAATATCGTAGATGTGTTCCCAGAATACCGGCTCGAAATAAAGCTTGTCGGCCACATCGAAGTCAGTGGATACGGTTTCCGGGTTACAGTTGATCATGATGGTCTCATACCCGCATTCCGAAGCTGCAAGGACTCCGTGTACACAGCTGTAATCGAATTCGATTCCCTGCCCGATCCTGTTTGGGCCTGAACCCAATACCACGATCTTCTTTTTATCAGAAACCACACTATCATTCTCCACATAACGCTTCCCGTCTTTGGTTTCAATATCAGCTTCAAAAGTGGAATAGTAGTAAGGAGTAGCGGCTTTGAATTCCGCGGCACAGGTATCCACAAGTTTGTAGATCCTCTTTACGTTTAGCTCTTCCCGTTTATTGTACACCTGGCTTTCCAGACAGTCCACCATATAGGCGATCTGTCGGTCCGCGAAGCCTTTCTGTTTGGCTTCCAGGAGCAGGTCCTTCGGAAGATCGTCAATGCTATATTTGGAGATCTCCATCTCCAGGGCATGTAATTCCTCGTATTGTTTCAGGAACCACATATCGATCTTGGTGATCTCGTGGATCCTGCTGAGAGGGATTCCCAGCTGAATGGCATCATATATTACGAAAACCCTGTCCCAGCTGGCGTAGGTGAGTTTGTCAATGATCTGGTCGTAATCCTTGTAGCCTTTCCCGTCGGCCCCTAAGCCGTTGCGCTTGATCTCAAGCGACTGAGTGGCCTTGTGAAGCGCCTCCTGAAAGGAACGGCCTATTCCCATCACTTCGCCCACAGATTTCATCTGAAGCCCTAAGGTGCGGTCGCTGCCTTCGAACTTGTCGAAATTCCAGCGTGGGATCTTCACGATCACATAGTCAAGTGTGGGTTCGAATAATGCGGAAGTGGATCTGGTGATCTGGTTTTCCAGTTCATCAAGATGATATCCTATGGCCAGCTTGGTGGCTATTTTTGCAATTGGGTATCCTGTAGCTTTTGAAGCCAAAGCTGAAGATCGAGAGGTACGAGGATTTATTTCAATGGCAATAATATCTTCTTTCTCATCCGGGCTAACCGCAAACTGAACATTACAGCCTCCCGCGAAATCCCCGATATTTCTCATCATCTTGATGGCCATATCCCTCATTCTCTGGTAGCAGGTATCGCTAAGCGTCATTGCGGGAGCCACCGTGATGGAATCGCCGGTATGGATTCCCATAGGATCCATGTTCTCAATGGAACAGATGATCACCACATTGTCATTCTTATCCCTTAGAAGTTCCAGCTCATATTCTTTCCAGCCCAATAAGGCTTTATCGATAAGGACTTCATGGATTGGTGAGGCTTCGAGTCCTCTGGTAAGCAATTCATCAAATTGGTCTTCTGTATGAACAAAGGAAGCCCCACTACCCCCAAGGGTAAAGGAAGCCCTGATGACGAGGGGAAATCCGAATTCCTGGGCAACCTCCTTGCCTTCGAGATAAGAAGTTACTGTTTTTGCCGGGGCAACGGGAATATCGATCCGGTTCATCAGCTGCTTGAATTTCTCCCGGTCCTCGGTGATATTGATTGCTGCGATGTCCACACCTATTAATTTTACTCCGAAGTCTTCCCATATCCCTTTTTCATCCGCTTCAATACAAAGGTTCAGGGCCGTTTGTCCACCCATGGTAGGTAGCACGGCATCAATGCTGGGATGGGCTTTGAGAATCTCTATAATAGACTTGGTGGTAAGAGGTTTCAGGTACACATGATCGGCCATGGAAGGGTCGGTCATAATGGTTGCAGGGTTGGAATTGATAAGAATGGTTTCAATTCCTTCTTCATTTAAAGATTTCAGGGATTGCGCACCTGCATAGTCAAATTCGCAAGCCTGACCTATTACTATAGGGCCAGAACCTATTATTAAAACACTTTTAATCTCTTTATTCTTTGGCATCTGGAAAATTTAAGGTGAGGTTATAAAATTAGGAAGCATTTAGGTATAAAAAAAGGCGTTACTTAAAAAAGTAACACCTTATTATTTTCGGGACTAATTATCATTAGTGCTTGTGTCTATTCTCAGAGGATACAGATAATTTCTTTCTTCCTTTAGCTCTTCTTCGTGCCAGCACTTTTCTTCCGTTAACACTTGCCATACGCTCTCTGAACCCGTGCTTGTTTTTTCTTTTCCTCTTAGATGGTTGAAACGTTCTTTTCATGATAATTATCTTTAATCTTCTTTGAAATCGCTAGTAATTGAGCCCTAAGACCTCTTCTTAAAACTGCGGGCAAATATACGAAGACTTTTCACTCTCACAAACCCTTAATTGAAATAATTTCGAATTGTTTTTCTTACCTTTGCAGCCTTGCAAAAATACGATTTATGTTCAATAAAATTTACAAACTTGTTCTGGCGGTTGCTCTTTTCGGATGGGCTGTCTGGCAATTTATAGAAGGAAATATCGGCAACGGGATCCTCCTTCTGCTTATCATGCTGATCTTCATCTTTCTTTATTTCAAAAATGAAATGATCCTGATGGCTTTTTTACGCCTGAGGAAGCAGGATTTCCCGGGCGCAAAAAAATGGCTGGATAAAATAAAGGATCCCGAAACTGCCCTTACCCAGAAGCAGCAGGGATATTACTGGTACCTTCATGGGCTGATGGTGGTGCAGACCAATATTACCCAGGCGGAAAAACATTTCAAGAAAGCCATAAAACTTGGCCTGTCGATGGATCAGGACCTGGCGATGGCAAAGCTCAACCTTGCAGGAATTGCCATGAGCAAAAGAAGAAAGCGGGAGGCACAGATACTTTTAGCCGAAGCCAAGAAGCTTGACAAACACAAAATGCTGGATGATCAGATCAAGATGATGAAACAGCAAATGAAGAAGATTTAGTAATAAATTTGACCGGTCACCTCATTTTCTTCAATTGAGGTGACCGTTCATCTAGTTTCCGGGCACTTCATCGAATAATTTTTCCCACAGCTTTCCCCTTAGGTATATTTGCACAACCAAATTACCCTTTTGGTAAGCATGAGGAAAATACTGATTGTACTGAGTTTGTTTCTTATGAGTATTTCCGGATACTCCCAGCAAGAAACCCTCTATTTTTCCGAAGCCCTTTCCCTTTATTTACCCAAATACGAGAAAAAAGCAAATAAGGCTTATCGAATCCAGGATGTCGAACGAGCGGATTTCCTTTTTGATTCCTTAGTTGATCACTGTCTTAAAGGCAGCTACCTCGACAATTTTAAGGTCCACAATCTGAAGAAGGAGGAAATCTTCCTGGAGGATTTAGACAAACCTGTTTTCCTGAAGACTTATGCCTCCTGGCTTGTTCCCTCCGAAGGTGAGATTCCCGCCCTGAATAAACTGGCAGAAGAGTACGACCAGGAAATAGAGATCGTGGTATTGTTCTGGGATTCCAGGGAAACCGTGAAAGACCTGTCAAAGAAATACCACAAAAATATCAGGGTGCTATATGTGGATGAGCTACAGAACAACAGTTCGGGGATCATCAGCACCATGAAACATTCCCTTGGTTTCCCTACCACCTTTCTGCTGAACAGGGAGAAGAAGATCGTCGATATCCGGAGAAGCTTGTCCCATCCCTATGGGATTAGTGCTAAAAAGTCCTTTGATCTTAATTACGATTCCATTGCCGATGGTATCTCCCTCCTGCTGTTGACCGGCTCCAGTCAGTTTAATCCTGCTGAAGGGGTAGCTAAGTTGCCGTAACAGTTTTTTGTTCGGGTTCCTGATTTTTTGAAATAATTTCACAGCTGCGGGGATTAGAATCCTTTGGGCTAAAGCCCTTTTTCTAAATAACTTCGGATCCGGGGCTTAAAAGCCCCGGCAATTCATAGCCTTAAAAAAGAGGAATCTCATCCAAATATCTTTTGAATTGCCTCCAGCTTTAGCTGGAGGAACAGCAAATATTCGCCGGATCTTGGGCTTTAGCCCAATGTTTAATCACCAAAAGGAAGCCCCGGTAATTCATAGCTTCAAAAAAGAGGAATCTCATCCAAATATCTTTTGAATTGCCTCCAGCTTTAGCTGGAGGAACAGCAAATATTCCCCGGATCTTGGGCTTTAGCCCAATGTTCAATCTCAAAAGGAAGCCCCGGCAATTCATAGCTTTAAAAAAAGAATCTAATTCACATATACCCCCTCTTCGGGTATTTCGATTAAATACTTTTTCCCGCTCGCGTTGTTCAGATGTCCTTCCCTTAGCCATGGATTGTGGATCTTCAGAATCTTATAGTTGATCCCGAACTGCTGTGCGAAATCGGTAAAATTGGTGACGGGGGTATCCACTTCCACCTTATAACTGGGCACATCCTTATAAAGGTCCCTGTCACGGAAATTGAAGCCGAATTTCTTTGGATCTTCAAGGATTTCCTTTAAGGCAAGGATCCTGAAGACATAGCGGCTGGTCTCATCCCCCAGAAGCAGATCGTAATAATCCTCCACCTCCTGTCTTTCCAGCTGCCTGTCCACACCATAATTGCCTGCATTATAAGCCGCAGCAGCCAGGGTCCAGGAACCCAGTCTTTCTTTGGACTTCAGGAAATACTCAGCAGCTGCCCTGGTCGCCTTCTCAAGATTATATCTTTCATCCACATTCCCATTTATTTCCAATCCGGCCTCTTTCCCCGTGGATTCCATTATCTGCCAGAAACCCCGTGCTCCTGCAGGAGACACGGCATTGGTAAGTCCGCTTTCTATTACCGCTATATATTTAAAATCATCCGGGACTCCATATTCAGCAAGTACGGGTTCTATTACCGGAAAATATTTATTCGCCCTCTTAATCAGTAAGAGTCCGTTAGACTGCCAGTAGGTATTCACCAGCAATTCCCTGTCCATACGTTCAGCTATGTCGGGATTTTCCATAGGAACCGGCTCTCCGGCGAATTCGAGGTCCATGGGCAATGGGATGGCATAAACATTATAATCATTCACCAGTTTGCCGTTCTGGTTTTCATCGCTGGGGGCATCCTGTACCGCGTTTACACTTACTCCTATAACCGCCACCAGGCCTCCTAATAAAAGTATTTTCTTCAGATCAAGCATCATAGGTTCTTTTTTTAAATTTAAATCTTTAATTCCTTTTCTCCTCCAATTTTCCGGTTAAAATTATCTCCTCCAGATTCTCATTGAACCAACGGAACCTGTTGATAATCATCACATGAGTCCCGCCGGGCACGGTGATACAGCCTTCAATGTATTTATAGGGAAAGATCTCATCCTTATCCCCGTGGATATGCACAATTTCCTGCATGGGTTCCCTTTTATCCCAGCACACCATATTTTCAATAGCCCAGTCAAGATAGCGGGTATCGGTAACGGACAGGTATTTTTTATATAGTTCAACCCGCTTTTTGGCAAAATCCCCTATTGCCAGTTTCCCCAGAAGATCCACATGATTTACCAGACTCGTGGGCAGGATCTTGAAAAGCTTCGCCTTACTGGCGTATCTCATCCTTCGGGGCAGTTCCCGCTGGCATTTCACGCTGGATACGATAATTAACCGCTTCAGGTTTAGAAACTGGGCCATTTCCTGAACCACCACTCCCCCGAAGGAAACCCCCAGCAGGACCACATTATCATGTTTGATGAATTTGGTCATCCGGAGGGCATATTCCTTTAAGGTTTCCCCTGGGGTGGGGATCATCCAGTCCAGCAGGTGGATCTCAAACTTATCTTTCGGAAGCTCTATGAATTCAAAAATAGAACTGTTGGCCGCCAGTCCGGGTATAAAGTAAACATGTATTATCTGAGAATCATTCATTTAACAAGCGCTTATTAAGTAATTTCCGACGAAAAGTCGTATCTTTACAGTATCAAATTTACAGGGAATTTACCTCTTCGGGTAATATAATTAAATTAAACTTTAAATTCCCACAGCCCCAGTACCAAGGCAACTTCTTAAACTCTGGCGGGTTTTTTGATATATTAATTGTAATAAAAAACAATACCAAAATGAATGCTGAATTATCTGTAAATGACAATGAATTTTTACGTCAATTTGAAGCTGATATTGAAGGAGAACTGGTTAAGATTGAATACGCACAACAGGACCGAAAGATATTCCTTACCAAAATCGTGATGAGCGATTCCATAAAGGAAAAAGGTTATGCGGATGTTTTTATCGAAAGAGTCCTCGATATTATTAAGGAGCGGGAGACACGGGTGATGCCAACCTGCCCTGCCATAGTGAGTTTCATGAGAAGGAACAGGCGAAAATACAAGAGCCTTCTTCCGGTGGGAATAAATATTTAATCCCAGGGTCTGCCTGGCTTTAAAAGCTTCAGTTGTGGGGAAGTCTGACTAGACTGCTATCGGCTCCTCAACGAAATCAAACCTTACCAGCCCGTCCTCATCGATTTTCGTTAAACGGATCTTATGAACTGTATTTACCAGTTCCGGATTCCAGGGCAGTTTTACCTTTACATAATTCTCGGTGAATCCGTGGATAAAACCTTCCTTGTTCTCCCCCTCAAACAGGACCTGGTATGTTTTGCCCAGCTGAGATTCATAGAAGGCACGGCGTTTTTTCACGGAAAGCCCACGCAGCATCTTGCTGCGTTTCTTTCTCACCTTCAGCGGCACTACCCCTTCCATTTCAGCAGCTACCGTATTATCCCTTTCAGAATAAGTAAAAACGTGCAGATATGAAACGTCCAGCTGATTCAGAAAGTTATAGGTTTCCAGAAAAAGCTCATCCGTTTCCCCCGGGAACCCCACAATAACGTCGACTCCAATACAGGCATCGGGCATGACAGTTTTTATTTTTTTCACCCGATCGACATAAAGCTCTTTCATGTAGCGGCGGCGCATGGCTTTAAGGATTTCATTGCTTCCACTCTGCAGGGGGATATGAAAATGAGGTACAAAAGCCTTGCTTTGAGCAACAAACTCAATGGTTTCATTCTGCAGGAGATTAGGTTCTATGGAAGAGATCCTCAGGCGTTCTATACCCTCCACCTCATCCAGGGCCTTCACCAGTTCCAGGAAAGTGTGTTCGTGTTTTTTGTTGCCGAATTCCCCTTTTCCATAGTCGCCGATATTAACTCCGGTAAGGACAATCTCCTTGATTCCCTTTTCGCTGATCTTTCTGGCATTGTCCAGAACATTCTCAAGCGTATCGCTTCGGGAGATGCCTCGTGCCAAGGGAATTGTACAATAGGTACATTTATAATCACAGCCATCCTGAACCTTCAGAAATGCCCGGGTCCTGTCGCCAAAGGAATAGGAGCCCACATAAAAATCGGCCTCCTGAATTTCGCAGGAGTGGATTTCCCCAAAGTCGTTCTTGCTTAAATCGTTCAGGTAATTGGTGATCTTGAATTTCTCCGTAGCTCCCAAAACCAGGTCTACTCCGTCAACTGCAGCAAGTTCTTCGGGTTTTAACTGGGCGTAGCAGCCAATAGCAATGACGAACGCATTCTCATTGGACTTTTGCGCCTGTTTTACAATGCTTTTAAAGCGTTTATCAGCATTATCGGTAACTGAACAGGTATTTATGACGAAGATATCGGCAGGATCAGAGAAATCCACACGTTCGAATCCTTCATCCTTAAAACTTCGGGCAATGGTAGATGTTTCTGAAAAATTCAACTTGCACCCGAGGGTATAAAACGCAACTTTTTTTGGAGTATCCATACTGTCTCTTTCCTTTCCTGCCCCTTCGGAATATCAGGAGGAAGAGTGCAGGATTTCAATAATTAAGCTTCCCCGGAATCCGGATTTCTGAGGGGGCAAAGATACCAACTAAAATTGATTTGATAAAGGAATTTGTGTATCCAGGTCCTTCCTACAGCGGAATATTCCCGTGCTTTCTGTCAGCTCTTACAGCTTTCTTGTTTTCCAGCATGCTGAAAGCCTTCAGCAACTTCCTTCGAGTATCCCTGGGCCAGATGACCTCATCGATAAATCCACGTTGCGCGGCCTCAAAGGGATTGGCAAATTTTTCTGCATATTCTGCCTCTTTTTCCTTCAGTTTTGATTCGGGGTCTTCTGCTGCCTTAATCTCATTCTTGAAGATGATCTCACTGGCTCCCTTGGCTCCCATTACCGCGATCTCGGCAGTAGGCCAGGCGAAGTTCAGGTCGGCACCTATATGTTTCGAATTCATCACGTCGTAGGCCCCACCATAGGCTTTTCTTGTAATGACGGTAACCTTGGGAACTGTGGCCTCACTCAGGGCATAAAGCAGTTTGGCTCCGTGAAGAATGATCCCATTCCATTCCTGGTCTGTTCCTGGAAGGAATCCCGGCACATCCACCAGCACCAGGAGCGGAATATTGAAACAGTCACAGAACCGGGTGAACCTGGCGGCTTTTTTGGAACTCTCCACATCCAGAACCCCTGCCAGTACCATCGGCTGATTTGCGACGATCCCTATGCTGCGGCCGCCCAGACGGGCAAATCCCACAATAATATTTGCAGCATAATCCTTATGGATTTCAAAGAAACTCTCCGCATCAATGGTGTTTCGGATCACCTCATGCATGTCATAAGGTTTTTGAGAACTCTCCGGGATTATGCTGTCCAGCGCTTCCCTAATTTCATCCCCCAGCTGCACCTGATATTTTGCTGTGGTCTCTTTATTGTTCTGCGGTAGATAACTGAGAAGGGTTTTGATATCCTCGAGGCAGGCAATATCGTTTTCTGAAGTTATATGGGTCACTCCCGATTTGGTGGAGTGGGTACTGGCGCCTCCAAGTTCTTCCGAGGTGACATTTTCATTGGTCACGGTTTTCACCACATTGGGTCCTGTAACGAACATATAACTGGTATGCTCCACCATAAGGGTGAAATCAGTCATGGCGGGGGAATAGACCGCTCCCCCGGCACAGGGGCCCATTATTGCGGAAATTTGGGGGATAACACCCGAAGCTTTAACGTTGCGGTGAAATATATCGGCGTAGCCCCCGAGGGAACGGACCCCCTCCTGGATTCGTGCGCCTCCGGAATCATTCAGCCCAATAATTGGAGCCCCTACAGACATGGCGTGATCCATGACCTTGCAGATCTTTTCAGCATGGGTTTCTGAAAGTGCTCCCCCGAAAACGGTGAAATCCTGTGCGAAAATATAGACCAGCCTCCCGTTGATGGTTCCGTAACCCGTAACCACTCCGTCCCCGTAGAACTTCTGCTTATCCATCCCAAAATCACTGGTCCGGTGGGTCACCAGGATTCCGATCTCTTCAAAGGAACCTTCATCCAGGAGATACTCCACCCGCTCGCGAGCCGTTAATTTCTTCTTCTCGTGCTGTTTGGCTATTCTTTTTTCGCCGCCTCCAAGAAGTGCTTCTGAAAGTTTTTCCTGTAGCTTGTCAATATTGTGGTTCATTATTCCTGTCTGCTGTTTAATTCAAATTATTTTCCCCTTATCTGTCCTTGGCTTAATGTGGCAGGCGCAGGAGTTTCTGGTCCTTCAGATACTGCTTAAGTGCGACCAGTGCCGCCAGTCTGGCTTCCTCCTCCAAAGATTCCTGAAGTACCTCGGGAGAATAATGTTTCTGTACGAAATGAGTGTCGAAATCACCGCTTGTGAAAGCTTCGTGTTCAAAGACGAACTTTCCAAACGGAAGCGTGGTTTCGACTCCCTCGACTTCGTAGGAAGAAATGGCTGACAACATGAGATGTATAGCTTCCTCTCTTGTTTTTCCGTAGGTGATTAGTTTTGCGATCATCGGGTCGTAATACATAGGGATTTCCATGCCTTGCTCGAATCCGTTATCCACCCTTATTCCCTCCCCTTGGGGCATACGGTACTTGCTCAAGTTTCCTATGCTGGGAAGAAAGTTGTTCAGGGGATCTTCCGCGTAGATCCTCAGTTCCAGCGCGTGCCCGTTTATCCTGAGGTCCTTCTGGGTAAATTCCAGCTCTTCCCCTCTTGCTACCCTAATCTGCTGTTCCACAAGGTCAAGACCTGTTATCATTTCAGTGACCGGGTGCTCTACCTGAAGCCGGGTGTTCATTTCGAGGAAATAAAAATTCTTCTGTTCATCCAAAAGGAATTCGACGGTACCCGCCCCTACGTAATCACAGGCTTTGGCAACCATAACGGCTGCTTCCCCCATCTTTTGACGGAGCTGTTCGTCCAGAACCTCCGACGGGGCCTCTTCGATGACCTTCTGATGGCGACGCTGGATACTGCATTCCCTCTCAAACAGATGCAGGACATTGCCATGTGTATCGGCCAGTACCTGAATCTCGATATGCCTTGGCGATGCGATGTATTTCTCAATAAAAACAGCTCCATCCCCAAAAGCCGAGGTAGCTTCGCTGATGGCCCGCTGCATCTGTTCCTTCAGGTCGCTCTCCTTATGTACAACCCGCATTCCCTTACCCCCGCCACCTGCTGAGGCTTTTATGAGGATGGGGTATCCAATTTCTTTTGCTATCCTGGCTGCTGCTTCGGGATCGGTGATGGCCTCATCAATCCCGGGAACCATCGGAATATCATATTTCTTTACTGCCTCCTTGGCAGCCAGTTTACTTCCCATGATACGGATTGCATCCGGACGGGGTCCTATGAAAATTATCCCGTTTTCCTCCACTGCTTCCGCAAATCCTGCATTTTCACTTAAAAACCCATAACCGGGGTGAATCCCATCAACGCCCAGTTTCCGGGCTTCTTCAATTATCCTGTTCCCCAGGAGGTAGGATTCACTGGAAGCAGGACCTCCCAGACAGATTGCCTCATCGGCAAATCTCACGTGAGGGGCGTCACGATCGGCAGTGGAATATACCGCAACGGTCTTGATACCCATTTTCCTGATGGTTTTCATTACCCGCAGGGCGATTTCCCCCCGATTGGCAACCAATATCTTTTTCATCTGATTTCTTTTTGTTTTTTCCAGAAAGGAGTACTGTTTTTAAGCTCTTGACTTATCCGAGTTATTCCATCTCCACCAGGACCTGATTCTTATCCACCGTCTGCCCTTTCTTTACAACCACAGCTTTCACGGTTCCATCTTTTGGGGCGGTAAGAGTATTCTCCATTTTCATGGCCTCCAGCACCAGCAGGTAATCCCCTTCCTTCACCTCCTGCCCTGGAGTCACATTAACATCAAGGATCAGCCCCGGCAT
>CAMPJY010000065.1 GCA_946887025.1 uncultured Salinimicrobium sp. | reverse complement strand
CTGGTCCAAATCTCCAGATTTGGACCCATCGGGTGGCGATCTCCAGATCGCCGTGACAGCATTTACGGGTTCCGCCGCTGGTCCAAATGATGAATTGCCTCTGGCTTTTAGCCAGAGGGCATGAAATTAACCCCTCCCTGGGCTTTAGCCCAATTTGGATTTGCTCAAAATGGAATAGTTAAAGAAAATTACGCCACCTCCCTGTCAAATATCTTCTCGAACTTCTTGAGCTCAATCGGCTTGATCAGGTAATCGGTAACCATATTGAAGGATTTGGCGCGTTCCAGATCGCGGGGATCGATGGAGCTGCTCACCACGTATAGCGTGATCTTCTTGTTGAAATTGTTCTTGATCTTGATGAACTCACTCAGGAATTCCCAGCCATCCATAACAGGCATGTTGAGATCCAGGAAGATGATGTCTGGCAGGCGATCTTCCGTGAGGTTTTCCAGAATGGCTTTAAAATAATCAAGGGCTTCCTTCCCATTTTTGAAGATGATCAGGTTCTGGGACAGCTTCTTGATCTCAATGATTTTCTTGACCAGGTTTACATATATCTTATCATCATCAATGATACATGCCAGTTCGATCGGTTTCATAGGACGCTAGAATTTGATTTTAAACGTGGTGCCAATATTGACGGTGCTGGTTACCGATATTTCCCCGCCCATGGTCTCCACCTGATTCTTGGTGATGAACAGGCCGATTCCCTTGGCCTCCGGGTGACGGTGGAAGGTCTTGTACATGCCGAACATTTTGTCGCCATGCTGGGCAAGATCGATTCCCATGCCGTTGTCACTGACCTCCAGAAAGCTGTTTCCGTTCTCTTTGTAGGTCTGGATATAGATTACCGGTTTACGTCCCGGCTGCTTATATCTGATGGCATTCGTGATCAAATTTAGTAAAATACTCTCCAGATATTCTGAAATGTAATTAATTTCGTTCAACGCATCGAAATCAGCGATGATCTGCGCATTTTCCCTGTTGATAAGGGAGGAAGTAGAGGCGATCACGACGTCCAGCGCGTTTTTGAAGGGCACCGTCCTGAGCTCCTTTTTCAGGGTCTCCTGCCGAGTCACCAGATCGTTCAGCTGACGGATCGCAATGTCGAGGTTCCCAGAAATATGGTCCACATTGGCGATCAGGTCCAGCTTGTCCTCTGCAGTTTTCGCCTCCTTCAGCAGCTGAGTGATAAGGCTCAGGTTACTGCTGTGGGACCTGAGGTTATGGGAGACGATATGGGCGAAATTGAAGAGGCGGGAGTTCTGCGTGGCTATGATGTCCAGGGAGTTCTGCAGGTTGAGTTCATTGGTCTTGTTCTCATCTATATCCTGAAATACTCCCCTGATCCCGATGATCTCCTGCTCATTGCTGTAGACGGGTTTACCCGCAGCCTTGATCCAGAATTCGCGGTTGTGCAGGGTGAGCATCTTGATCTCCACCATAAAGGGGATCCCGTATTTAGCACACTTGGTAAACAGCGCCTGGGCTTTTTCCTGATGTTCGGGGGAGTAGAATTTCAGCTTGTCCTGCGGCTGGGGCTCGTAATCCACAGGGCAGTCCAGGATGCGTTTGGTGACGTTATCCCAATACACACTATCGGTTAGCACGTCGAGGTACCAGCCACCTGTAGAGGTCATTTCGGCAGTCTCGCGATAATAGAAGAAGTTTTCCTCAATGGTATACTGATCGCGCTTTGCCTGATGTATGTTGACAAACAGCAGCACGGCGGAATCCCCAAGTCCTTTCTCCCGGCTCTTGAGGTTACGGCATTCGAACCAGCGGTATTTTCCATTCTCCAGCTTCAGGCGCAGCTCCAGGCTGAAGGGCGCCGAAATCGAAGTCAGGTTCTCAAAGTGTTCCCTGAAATCGTAGCGGTAATCCTTATGAAGGATTTCGTTGAGAAAATAAGTGAAATTGTCTTCCCCGGTGTCGGGATTCCCTACCAGGGAATTGAAATGCGGGGACCAGGTGATCTTCTTGGTGTAAAGGTTGATTTTCCAAAAAGCAACATCAAAGTCTTCTAGAATGGAATTTAGCTGCAGGTCGTTGAGCATCAGGTTGCTGATTGGTAGGTTTAAAAGTAAAGTAATAACTCAGATTTCACAAATATATTTTTGATAGTCCAAATAGGTTTTTGAACCTGTCAGGATTGAAACTTATAGACCCTCTCCGGGGTCACACAAAAATCCAAAGGCACATCACTGCTGAGGATGCCCGGGATCTCCTTTTCGGGTTCGAAGAAGGAGAGTCCCACCTTCAGCGTATCCATAGTACAGGCGGAAAGGAAACGATCGTAGAACCCCTTCCCGTAGCCTACCCGGTGCCCCTTCAGGTCGAATGCCAGCAGCGGGATGAACACCACCTCGATCTGATGTGGGGCGACCTCAATTCCGCCCTGTGGCTCCGGGATCCCCCACTGATTCTTCTTTATCAGCGTCGAATCGGTTAGCAGGTAATTGGTGAGCCTGTGGGTTTCGAAATCACTCTTTGAAAGCACCACGTTCTTGTCCTTGCCCTGAAGGATGTGGAGCAAGGGTTCGGTGTCAATTTCCCTTTTTTCGGAAATACTGAGGAAGAGATGGTAAAAACTGAGCTCCCAGATGGGAAGCTCCAGAGTCCTGTTGGCAATTTCCAGGCTGAGGTCCTCGAGCTGTTCGGGACTGAGCTGCTGTCGGAGTTTTTTATATTTTATGCGAAGCTGGTTTTTCATGGGATTGCTTTATTCATGCGTCATTGCCTCCTCGTCATAATTCTTCTGCGGAATGGAGAGATGGAAGATGGCATCGCCCTGGTACACGATGGGGGATTCATTCACATTGATGATATAGCCCTCGTTCGGAGCCTTCACCCGGTGCCTGAGCTTCCCATACGGATCGGTGATGGTGGCGATGTATTCCCCTTTTTCCACATGTTTTCCGCAGGGGATCTTTATATGCAATAGTCCGCTGTACTTAGCCCTGATCCAGGAGGAATATTCGATAAGCACGCTTTCTGAAGTGGTTTCCGGGACTTCAAACTTAGGGCGGAGCATTTCAAAATGATCCAGGATCCGCATCACCCCATCCACCCCGTGTTTGGCGATGGTCTTGTTGCTGTCCTTGGATTTTCCGCCTTCGAAGAGCAAAACGGGTTTCCCCAGCCGATAACAGGTTTCCCTGTAGGATTTGGTGATGGTCTTGGACAGGATCGTAAACGGGGCATTGAAGATCTTGGCGTAGTGCAGGGCATTGTTCTCGCCCTTCTTGATCCTGATCTGCGCCGCATTGAATCTGCTGGCGCCCCCGGTGTGGAAATCCAGACAGAAGTCGGCTACTGGTAATATTTTCTGAACGAACTGGTAGGCAAAGCGGCTTGCCAGGGATCCGTTCTTGGTTCCGGGGAAGACGCGGTTCAGGTCCCTGCCGTCAGGGAAATCGCGATTCATGCTCAGGAATCCGAAGATGTTGATAATGGGAATACAGATGATTGTCCCCCTGGCAGGCTTGTTTATTTCCTTTGCGATGAGCTGGCGGACCACCTCCACGCCGTTGATCTCATCGCCATGGATCCCCGCTGTAATAAGAATGACGGGGCCGGGTTTCCTGGAGCGTTCTATGATTATGGGCACATCCACCGAATTGGAGGTGTACAGCTTTGCCATATTGAAGTTGATGGTGGTGCCTTTCCCCGGAGGAATTCTTTTTCCTAAGATTTCAAGGACATTGTTTTCGTCTATAGAAGCCATTAATGGTGTAAATTTCAAAAAATTCCAAAATTCAAAATCCAAAACTCAAATTCCAAATTCCAAATTCCAAATTCCAAATTCCAAATTCCAAATTCCAAATTCAATTCTGAATTGTTCAGAGGGAAAGATACAAAAGAGTAAAGAGCTCCGGAATTGGAATAGGGATTATATTTATGGGGATTTCATTAGCCTTTTTTGGAATTTGGAATTTATTTTATTGGGATTTTATCCTCCTACAAGCTCCTCTCAATATACCTTATAATAGACTTCGCAATATCCTTCCCTGTAGCGGCTTCTATGCCTTCGAGGCCGGGGGAAGAGTTGACTTCCAGGATAAGCGGACCCCTGGCGCTCTGGAGCATGTCGACTCCTGCGACGCCGAGGCCCATTGCCTTGGCGGCTTTGATGGCGGCGTTTTCTTCTTCGTCTGTCAGCTGGATCACGGAAGCGGTGCCCCCACGATGAAGGTTGGAGCGGAATTCCCCTTCTTTTCCCTGCCGTTTCATGGCGCCCACCACGTGCCCATCAACCACAAGCGCTCGGATATCCGCCCCTCCGGCTTCCTTGATGAACTCCTGTACAATGACCCTGGCCTGTAATCCGTTGAAGGCTTCTATCACCGACTCGGCTGCATTCTTGGTTTCTGCAAGTACCACCCCCAGGCCCTGCGTCCCCTCCAGCAATTTGATGATCAGGGGTGCGCCTCCCACATGATCTATGACTTCTCCGACATCCTTGGAATAGTTGGTGAAAACCGTTTTAGGAAGCCCCAGCCTGGCGCGGGAGAGCAGCTGCAGGCTTCGCAGCTTATCGCGACTCTTTACCAGGGACTGGGATTCGGTGGTGGTAAATACCCCCATCATCTCAAACTGACGGACCACCGCCGTGCCGTAGAAGGTGACGGAAGCCCCGATACGCGGGATCACCGCATCGGTCTCTACCAGTTGTCGCCCTCTGTAGAAGATGGAAGGGTGCTTTTTTTCAATGATCAGATCGCATTTCAGCGGGTCGATCACCTCCACCTTATGGTTTCGCTTTTTGGCTGCCTCAATCAGGCGTTGGGTAGAATAGAGGTTAGAGTTCCTGGAAAGAATTTTAATATTCATTTGTTCTTGGAATTGAAGGAAAGGTCAAAGTATTCGGTATCTACTATGAATTTTTTCGTTAAGAATTTGCGCCCAAGCAATACCGGAAAACGCATCTCCTGACGGGCCGCCAAAGAAAGTGAAATTTTGTAAATCTTGTCGAACAATTTTATTTTCGAAATGATCTGGTACCTTTTCTGTACCATCCCGTTGCTGCTGCGTACAAACACCACATCGTAGTCATGGAAAACGAATTCCTTTCCATTGTACAGGGGATGTTCCTCATCCAGGAAAGTGCACCTCAATACATCCTCCTCTTCGGTGATATTATCGCAGTGGATCGAGGAAGTATAGGCCCCGGTATCAATTTTTATAGAAATATCGTTTAGGTGCAGATCAGGGAAGTCGGCCCTGTCAAAACGACCTATCTTTTTTTTCTCCATAACGCAAGTTAGTAAAACGGAGGCGCAATAATCTTAACATATTCTGAAAAATATGCGGGATCCGGGTGGGGAGAGGCAATGCATTGCGTCTCCACGGTATTTTGGTGCATTATTTGCTCTTTGGATTGGTAACCCTGTTTCTTTTATTTTTACCTTTGAAACGCATGGAAATTCCCGAACTGGAGCTGCAGATAAAAACCCTTCCGGAGAAGCCGGGAGTATATCAGTATTACGATAAGGACGGCAGGATCCTTTACGTGGGGAAGGCAAAAAACCTCAAAAAGAGGGTCAGCTCCTATTTCAACAAAAACATAGATACCCAGCGCATCCGCGTGATGGTGAAGAAGATCCGCCAGATACGTCATATCGTGGTGGCTTCTGAAACCGACGCCCTGCTGCTGGAGAACAACCTGATCAAGAAACACCAGCCGCGCTTCAACGTGCTGCTGAAGGATGATAAGACCTATCCCTGGATCTGTATCAAAAATGAACGCTTCCCCAGAGTCTTTCCCACCCGAAACTTAGTGAAGGACGGCAGCGAATATTTTGGGCCTTATACCAGTTTTAAGACGATCAACGTTCTCCTCGACCTGATCCGGGAGGTGTACCCCTTGCGGACCTGTAACTATGATCTTTCCAAAGAAAAGATCGACAGCGGGAAGTATAAGGTATGCCTGGAGTATCATCTGGGGAATTGTCTGGGACCCTGTGAAGACAAGGAATCGGAGCCTGAATATTCCAATAAAATAGAGGCCATCCGGCAGATCCTGAAGGGGAACTTCAAAGAATCCCTGACACAGTTCAGGGAGCAGATGATGAAGCATGCGGAGAACATGGAATTTGAGGCTGCCCAGGAAATAAAGTCCAAGATCGAGGTGCTTCAGAATTATCAGGCGAAATCCACGGTGGTCAATCCGAAGATCAACAATGTGGATGTGTATTCCATCGTCAGCGACGAAGGCTACGGCTATGTGAATTTCCTTCAGCTGTCGCACGGATCCATCATCAGGTCGCATACCATTGAAATGAAGAAGAAGCTGGACGAGACCGACAGGGAGCTGCTGGAGCTGGGGATCACGGAGATCAGGCAGCGGTTTCAGTTTCATTCCAAAGAGATATACGTGCCTTTCAAAGTGGATGTGGGAGAGGATATCAAGGTGACGGTGCCCAAGCTGGGGGACAAGAAACAGATTGTGGACCTCTCCACCCGGAATGCGAAATATTTCCGCCAGGAACGCTTCAAGCAGATGAAGATCGTGGATCCGGACCGACATGTGAATCGGATCATGGCCCAGATGAAAAAGGACCTGCGCCTGAACGAGGAGCCGCGGCATATAGAATGTTTTGACAACTCCAATATCCAGGGCACCAATCCCGTGGCAGCCTGTGTGGTGTTCCGCGATGGGAAACCCTGTAAAAAAGACTACAGAAAATTCAACATCAAAACCGTGGAGGGACCCAATGATTTCGCTTCCATGGAGGAGGTGGTGTTCCGGCGGTATCGCAGGCTGCTGAATGAGGAGGAACCCCTGCCGCAGCTCATCATCATAGACGGGGGGAAAGGTCAGCTGTCTTCCGCTGTAAAGGCTTTGGAAATGCTGGATCTACGGGGAAAAATAGCCATCATAGGAATCGCCAAGCGGCTGGAGGAGATCTTTTACCCGGGGGATTCAATTCCTTTGTATCTTGATAAAAAATCCGAAACCCTGAAGATCATTCAGCAATTGCGGAACGAGGCCCACCGGTTCGGGATCACCTTCCACAGGAACAAGCGCAGCAGCAGCGCCCTGAATACCGACCTGGAGACCATTGGCGGGATTGGGGAAAAAACAGTGGTGGAATTACTGAAACATTTTCGATCTTTAAAACGCATAAAAGAAGCCAGCCTGGAAGACCTTTCTGCTGTAGTGGGAAAATCCAGGGCGGGCATCATCTATCATCACTATCAGGATAAAGAATGAAAAAGACTCTCCTACTGCTATTGTTCCTTTACTGCCTTCCGGGCCTTTCCCAAAACGGGGAAGAGGCACCCAAGGTGGGGCTGGTGCTGAGCGGGGGAGGAGCCAAAGGTCTGGCGCATATAGGGGTACTGAAGGTCCTGGAGGAGGCCGGGGTGCAGATAGATTATATAGGAGGGACCAGTATGGGGGCCATCGTCGGGGGGCTTTATGCTTCAGGATATACCGCCGCCCAGCTTGACAGCATTTTCCATGTCACCAATTTCGATCAGCTTATCCAGGACGGATTGCCCAGGAGCAGCAAGACCTTTTATGAAAAACGGGAGGCCGAGAAATATGCCCTGACCCTGCCTTTTGACAATTTCAAGATCAGTTTTCCCTCCGGCTTGTCCAAAGGTCAGAACGTCTACAACCTGATCTCCAGGCTGACCCTTCATCTGGAGGACAAGGCTCATTTCGAGGCGCTGCCCATTCCTTTTTTCTGTGTAGCTGTGGATGTGGAGACGGGGGAGGAGGTGATCCTGGATCAGGGTTACCTGCCCCAGGCGATAGCTGCCAGTGCTGCCATTCCCACGCTATTCAGTCCGGTGCTGATAGACGGGCGGATGCTCACCGACGGCGGGGTGGTGAACAATTATCCGGTGGAGGAACTGCGGGCGCGGGGAGCTGACATCATCATAGGAGTGGATGTGCAGGACGCTTTGGCAGACAGGGATGAGCTGACTTCGGTGTTCAAGATCCTTACCCAGATCAGCAATTTCCGAACGGTCAAGGATATGAAGACCAAGAAGGAAAAAACAGACGTTTACATCAAGCCTGCAATTGAGCCTTTCAGCGTGACTTCTTTTGGGAAGGGGGAAGAGATCATTGAAGCGGGGAAGAAGGCAGCAAAGGAGGAATTTCAGGTCCTGAAACAGATCGCTGCTTTTCAGAAGCCGGTGGATAAGGAGTTTGTCCCCTTGCCTGAGATCGACAGCCTGTTTATTTCTGATGTAAGGATCGAAGGGAATCACACCTATCCCCGCTCCTACGTGCTGGGGAAACTGAGGCTGAGGTTCCCCATTAAAACTTCTTATAAAGATTTTAATCTGGGGATCAACAATCTTTCAGCCACCGGAAACTTCACTAAGATCAACTATAAGCTGCTGCCGCTGAACAAAGGCTATGTGCTGGTGCTGCAGCTGGAGGAGAATCCGAATAAGATGAAGCTGAGGATGTCGCTGCACTATGACGACCTGTATAAGAGTGCCGCCCTGTTCAATATTACCAGGAACAGTCTTTTCCTCACCAATGACGTCACCTCCTTTGATTTTATCCTGGGGGATAACTCCCGGTATAATTTCGAATACTATATAGATAAGGGTTTTTACTGGAGCCTCGGGGTCCGTTCCCGCTACAACAGCTTTGAGAAGGACCTGGGGGTGGATTTTTTCGAAAACAGGGATAATCTGGTGGAGATCGATGTGAACAGGCTGGCGGTGGAATATATGGATATCAGCAACCAGTTTTATGTGGAGACCTTGTTCGGAAGGGTGTTTTCCATTGGCGCAGGGGCCGAACACAAGTACCTGCAGGTAGATTCTGAAACCATAGGTAATGACACGGAGACGGTGCCCATCACTATTTTTGACAAGAGCAACTATTACAGCAGTTTCGGATATTTGAGACTGGACACCTATGATGAGAAATATTATCCCACCCGGGGGGTTTATTTCCATGGGGATTTCCATTTCTATTTTGCGGGGACGGATTTCGTTCAGGACTTCACGGAATTTTCTGTAGCCAAAGGAAAGATAGGATATGCCTTTCCCCTGCTTCCCAAAGTGACGGCAAGGCTGACTTCCGAGGCAGGTTTCCATCTGGGGACCAGTGATAACAAATCCCTGCACTTTTTCCTGGGGGGGTATGGGAATGATTTTATAAATAACATAGTCCCATTTTTAGGCTATGATTTCATGGAGCTTTCAGCCGACAGCTATATCAAGGGGAAGCTGGAGCTGGATTATGAGGTTTTTCCTAAGAGCCACCTCCTGATGAGTGCGAATTTCGCCAATGTGGAGGATGATTTGTATAGTACCGGGAACTGGTGGAGCTCCCCTGCATATTCCGGATACTCGCTGGGCTATGGGCTGGAAACCTTTATGGGCCCGCTGGAGGTGAGGTATTCCTATTCTCCGGAGGTGAAGGCCAGCGAATGGTTTTTCAGTTTAGGCTTCTGGTTTTAGTTTCTTCAGGCAGTAAAAACGGCGATCTGGAGATCGCCACCAGTTGGGTCCGAATCTGGAGATTCGGACCAGCGTAGCTGGTGTGGCTGTTGCACACTTCTATCTGCACTATACCTTCCTTCAATCATTTCAAAGAGATTTTCGAGATATTGCCGAGATATTTCCGGGTTATTTGCGGGTTCAAGTCGCAGATGACTCGCAGATGACTCGCAAATGACCCGCGAATGAGTCGCAAATCAAAGGGGTCATGTAGAGACGCAATACATTGCGTCTTCCCGCTGCGCCAGGATCTCCAGATTCCCGAAATTCCGGCTAAGGGTTAAACAATGAGGAGTTCTAAATTGCCGGGGCTTTTAAGCCCCGGGGCTGGATCTCTTAAATGCTCAGGGCTTTAGCCCAATATGGAGCAGATTTCAATTGGGCTAAAGCCCTGAGCAGGAAATGCATTGCTGATCCTCCAGCTGAAGCTGGAGGCAATTCAAGAGGCCGGGCGGGAATCTCCAAGTTCCGTAACCTGTTCAGTTCCCCTCAATATGATCCTCATTCCGCTGGGCCTCAAATAAAATTTTACGATATTTGTATAAACGAAAACGTTTTCATAAAACCATAAAGTCATGCCTTTTTATCATAAACTTGGAAATATACCGCGGAAACGTCATACGGTGTTTAAAAAACCGGATGGCAGCCTGTATTACGAACAGCTTTTCGGAACCATAGGTTTTGAAGGGATGTCCACCAATTCCTATCACGAGCAGCGACCCACCCAGGTTAAGGAGATCAGGGGGAGTTATGACGCCAAACCGAAGATAGCTACGGTGAACAATATAAAATCCTATCGCTTCAAAGGATTCCATGTGAATCCGGAGCCGGATTTCCTGGAGAGCCGGAAGGTGATCCTGACCAATTCCGATGTGAGCATCGCCCTTGCAGCCCCTCAGGAGTCGCAGGAGGATTATTTCTACAAAAATGCGGATGCCGACGAACTGATCTTTGTGCATAAGGGAAGCGGAAAGCTGAGAACGCATCTTGGGAATCTGGATTTTGCCTACGGGGATTATTTGCTGATCCCCCGGGGTACCATCTACAAGATGGATTTCGATGAGGAGGTGAACCGGCTGTTCATTGTGGAATCCCACCGGCCTATCTATACCCCCAGGAAGTACAGGAACCATTTTGGGCAGTTACAGGAACATTCCCCTTTCTGCGAGCGGGATATCAGGAGGCCCTACGAGTTGGAAACCAACAATGAGGCGGGAGAATTTCTCATAAAAGTCAAGAAGAAAGGGGAGATATTTGATATGATCTACGCCTCGCATCCTTTTGATGTGGTAGGCTACGATGGATACAATTATCCCTATGCCTTCTCCATCCACGATTTTGAACCCATAACGGGACGGATCCATCAGCCGCCACCGGTGCATCAGACATTTGAGACCGATGCCTTCGTGGTATGTTCCTTCTGCCCGCGACTTTATGATTATCATCCGGAAAGCATTCCTGCGCCCTACAGTCACAGCAATATAGACAGTGATGAGGTGCTTTATTATGTAGATGGGGATTTCATGAGCAGGAACGATATAGATGCCGGGCATATTTCCCTGCATCCTTCGGGTATTCCCCACGGACCCCATCCCGGGGCGGTGGAAAGGAGCATCGGGCAGACCAAAACAGATGAACTTGCTGTCATGGTCGACACCTTCAAACCCTTAATGCTTACAGAAGAAGCCATGAAGATTGCGGATGAGAGTTATCATCAGTCCTGGCTGCAAGAGTAACTGGCTGATGAACTGTAGGGCCGCAATGCATTGCGTCTCTACGACAGTTAAACAATAATTAATCAGAAGAAATAAAAATATCATGTCACACGAAACAGTTGATCTAAAAAAAATCATACCACAGGCTGAAGATTTTCTTCCCTTACTGGGAACGGATTATGTGGAACTATATGTCGGGAATGCCAAGCAGGCTGCTTATTATTATCAGGTCGCCTGGGGATTTCAGCCTGTAGCCTTTTCGGGGCTGGAAACAGGAAAGAAAGACAGGGTGTCCTATGTCCTGCAACAAGGGAAAATACGATTGGTACTTACCTCCCCCCTGACTCCCGGAGGGGAGGTCAACCGTCATATAGATCAGCATGGAGATGGGGTAAAGGTAGTGGCCCTGTGGGTTGATGATGCGAGAAAGAGTTATGAGGAAACCACCAGCCGAGGGGCAGAATCATACGTGGAGCCTTATGAACTGAGTGACAAGGATGGGAAAGTGGTGATCTCAGGGATCCATACCTATGGAGAGACCGTGCACCTTTTCATCGAAAGAAAAAATTATTCCGGAGCCTTCATGCCTGGCTTCAAGGCGTACAATCCTCCCTTTAAAAAGGAGGAGGTCGGATTGAAGTACATCGACCACATGGTAGGAAATGTCGGCTGGAATGAAATGAATAAATGGTGTGAATTCTACGCCAAGGTTATGGGCTTTGCACAGCTTGTTTCGTTTGACGACAAGGATATTTCGACCGATTACACCGCCCTTATGAGCAAGGTGATGAGCAACGGGAACGGAAGGATCAAATTCCCCATCAACGAGCCTGCAGAAGGAAAGAAGAAATCCCAAATCGAGGAGTACATAGATTTCTATAATGGGGCAGGGGTGCAGCATATAGCTGTTGCTACTGATAATATTATCGATACCGTCACCAAACTGAGGGACCGGGGAGTGGAGTTCCTTTTTGTTCCGGAAACCTATTACGATGATCTTCTGGACAGGGTTGGCGAGATCGATGAAGACCTGGAACCCCTGAAGGAGCTGGGAGTATTGGTTGACAGGGATGATGAGGGATATTTACTGCAAATTTTCACCAAGCCTGTTCTGGACCGTCCTACCATGTTTTTTGAGATCATTCAGCGTAAGGGAGCCCAGTCTTTCGGAAAAGGGAACTTTAAGGCACTTTTCGAGGCTATTGAGCGGGAGCAGGATTTGCGTGGAACACTATAAAATTGTGAAAAAATTGTGTTTTTCCCTGTTAAGGAAAAATTAAATGCATTCTTGGGGCCTGTTTAGTTAAAGTTGAAATTTCAGTTGCGGAACACGTAGATATAGAGGACTTTTGCACCGCAATTCTGGAGTGGTTACCAAGATTGTAACATTAAATTTTTTTCATAATTTAAGTTTTAGTTGGTTAATAAGATTAAAAACCCCGACATTCAATTGTCGGGGTTTTTTTGATTTTATACATTTGGAATAGATATTGTAATTATCCCCTTAAAATGTACCATCTAAAGCCCCTTTAATGAAGAAGATAATTGCAGTTTTAGCTTTACTCTCCACCTTTCTTACCAGCGCACAATCCCATCAGGCCTTTGAGGCAGGGGAATGGTTTCAGTTCAGGATCCATTACCTGGGATTCAATGCCAGCTTCGCCACTCTGGAGGTGGAGGAGGAGATGTTTAAGGGAAAACCGGTGTATCATATTACAGGCAAGGGTAAATCCACAGGCCTGCTCCACTGGTTTTTCAAGGTAGATGACAACTACGAGACTTACATCGATAAAAAGACCGGGCAACCTTATCGTTTTATCAGGCAGATCGATGAAGGCGGGCACACCAAGGATATACAGATCGATTTCAATCATTCCAACAATACGGCTTTTGTTCATGATAAAGAACACAGCACCAAAAAAACCTTCTCGGTCGAGGAGGATGTGCAGGATATGTTGTCTTCCTTTTATTTTCTGAGGAACAAGTTGGATGTGACGGGTCTTAAGCCGGGGGATGAGATCAATCTGAACATGTTTTTCGACAACGAGAACTACGATTTTAAACTGGAATTCCTGGGCAGGGAAGTGCTTGATACCAAACTGGGTAAGATGGCGGCGCTTAAATTCAGGCCTTATGTAATGGCAGGGCGAGTGTTTAAGGAAGAGGAGAGCCTTACCCTGTGGGTAAGTGATGACGGGAACAGGATGCCCTTGAAGATCAAGGCTGAGCTGGCAGTGGGGTCACTTAATGCAGATATTCATGCGTTTAAGGGGTTGAAGCATCCCTTGAGGATTATCATGGATTAGACCTGTTAGCCCCCTTTGCTGGGAGTCTCCTGACT
>CAMPJY010000064.1 GCA_946887025.1 uncultured Salinimicrobium sp. | reverse complement strand
TCATCCAGCTGGGTTTCGCTGCTTACATTCACATCGAGATCCTTGATAAGCCCCGAACTCACTCCGTAAACCCATCCATGCAGGTGCAGGTCCTGGTTGTTTTTCCAGGCATTCTGAACGATGGAGGTCTTTGCAAGATCGAATACCTGTTCCACCACGTTCAGCTCCACAAATCTGTCGAAGCGCTCCTGCTGGTCCTGGATCCCATCGAGGGTTTCCTTGTGAAGGCGGTAGATGGTTTTGATATGGCGTATCCAGTTGTCGATAAGTCCGAAGGACTGATTGGTCATGGCAGCCGCCACTCCCCCACAGCCATAATGCCCGCAGACGATGACGTGCTTAATTTTTAAAACGTTCACGGCGTAATCCAGGACGCTGAGCATGTTCATGTCTGAATGCACTACCATATTGGCTATATTCCGGTGAACAAAGACATCCCCGGGTTCAGCGCCTATGATCTGGTTGGCGGGCACCCTGGAATCGGCACAGCCTATCCAAAGCAAAGGAGGCTGCTGTCTGTCAGCCAGCTTTCTGAAATATTCGGGGTCCTGTGAAATACAGGATTCCACCCATTCCCTGTTGTTCTTAACGATATTCTTATAAAATTCGGGCATACGGCTAAATTTTAATACGACCAGGGCCGCGGTTAGAGCAACGCAAAATTAGCCTTTCCAGAATTTTTGGAAGCAGATATTACAATTTTTTTAAGGCTTGCTGCTGAATCCAGCCCTGATTTCCATTGGCAAGTTCGATTTTATACCACTCCTGGAAATCTTCCAGCAGCTGCACTTTGGTCCCTTCGTGAAGGAAGAAAAGCTCCTCCCCACGAGCGTTGGGTTCGCTGCTGATGCCCACCTCTTCCGCAAAAACTATAGCGAAATTCCGGTCCTTCAGCTGATCTGAACGAAGGAATCCCAGGGCTACAGTGCTGACAGAAAGAAAGAGAAACAGCATGCCTGCCAAAAAGAAGATACGTTTCCGCACCGGGACAGTACTGAAGTAATAGACGAGGAACAACAGCACGAACAGGATCATACAGACGATCCCCGCAATGGCCCAGCCGGTGGTACTGAAGCTTCCAAGGAAAGACTGCCACCATCGGGAAAAGCCGTTCTGCTCGGTTTCTTCAATGGCATCAACCGTCATGTTCTGCGCATACTGCAGATTGTTCCTGATGTCGCTGTCCCCGGGGTCCAGCTGAAGTGCCTTCTCGTAATGATAAATGCTGGGGCCGATGTGATTGAGCTTATAATGCGCATTCGCCAGATTGTAATGCACCTCAGCAGCCGTCTGCCCTGATTCCAGGATCTGCTCATAAGCCTCCACCGCAGCTTCGTAATCCCCTTCCGCATAGGCTGAATTGCCCTTTTGAAATAGATCAGAATTCTGGGCCTTTATACTTGTAAAGCCCAGGAAAACAACCATCAGTAGATATAAACTTCTTTTCATCTCAATAATCTTTAATAAACCTTAAACAGAAAAGCGCTAAATCTGCTTATCCATTTCCGAGATCACCCTCACCGCCTTTTCGTAATCCTGATTCATGCCCGCCGTGGAGCTGGGGGTATATCTTGCAAATTCGCAGCTGGCCAGCAGGGAGTTGAATTCCGTGATATTCTCCTCCGCAACCCCTTTTTCCCGCAGCAGGGCAGCGATACGGTCCTTGCTCATCTCGCTGGTGGGGATGTGCAGTTTTGCCTTCAGATAGTTGTGCAGGGCCTTCTCCAGGGACACGTAGAAAGTCTTCTGGTTCCCCAGGTTCTTTCTCGCAGCAGAAAGATATTTCTTCGCCAGCCTGTCAGCCTTCCTGATCTTATTCCCCCGCACATCATTTGCCTTAGCGATGCGTTTTTTCCCGAAAAGTATCAGCAGCGGGATACAAAGTGCAGGCCCCAGGAACAGGGACCAGAACAGGGGTGATCCCAGGAATCCGCCTTCGGATACAGGTTTTATGTCAGCGTTCAGTTTGATGTACTTGAACTGGCTGGCTACAGGCGCCACCAGCTGTTTGTTGCTCTGGTTGTTTTCACTCGCAGCCACCGAACCCATGGCGGGACCATTCTCCACCTCGATCAGGATCTCTTCAGAAGAAAGGGTCCTGTAGGTTTCGGAATCCAGATCGAAATAAGAAAAGCTCAGCGCGGGAATGGGATATTTGCCTTTATTCTGGGGTACCAGGGTATACTCATTGGAGATGCTGCCCTGCATTCCCCTAAGCGTGGTGCGGACGTCCTCCGTGTATTCCGGCTCATAGATCTCCATGGTGGAAGGCGCCTTCAGCTCGGGCAGGTCGAACAGCTTCAGATTCCCGTTTCCACTCACCTGCACCCTGGCTTCGAGGGATTCGGTAGCATCGAGAACGGTCTTGTCTGTGGTTACCTTGAATTTAAGATTCTCCCCGACAGCTCCCGAGAAGCCTGCGGGCCTGCCTTCCATGGGAAGGGGTTTTACATCTATAGTCCTTTTTCCTGCAGCCACCGTCTTTTCGACCGTAGTATAGATCCTGCCCCCGAAGATGGAGCGGCGTTCCGTGGGAACATCCACCGAAACCGTCAGGGTCAGGGGTTCAATATTCAGTTCCCCCGTCTTCTGGGGATATAAAATGGTCTTCCGAAGAATAACATAGCGATAGGGCTCCCCCTGATACTCGCCTTCCTCCACCTGCAGCTGACGGATGTCGATGTTCTGGCTCCAGAAATCGCTGTAGGTAGGATTGTCGATCTCCCTCCAGTTGCTGACGCTGATACGGGGGCTTACATAAAGCTTATAGACCACCGTAATGGCTTCATTAAGGTAGGGATCCGACTTGGATACCTCCGCCACCAGATGCAGGTTCTCAGAGGCTACATAATCGGAATTATTCCCGTCTGTGGGCGCATCCACCGCTGCGGTGACCTCGATTTCGAGGGGGGAGGTCTTGTAGATTTGCCCGTCAATGGTGATTTCGGCCTGGCCTATAGTAAAAGTCCCCCGTGATTTGGGTGCCAGAAAATAGCTGTAGGTCTTGGAATAGGAGCGCTCCCCGTTGATCCAGCTGTTGCTGACGCTCTGGTTGGGGCCTCCAACTACGGTGAAATTGTTGAAAGAAGGTGGGCGAAAGTTGTCGCCATCCTGATTCATTTCGAAATCCACCCGCAGGCGTTCGTTGATCCCCAGCCTTTCCTTGCTCGCCTTGGCTTCAAACTGGACCTGAGCAAAGCTGAAGTTTGAAAGGCTAAGAAATATGCTTAATATGAAAAATTTAAGTTTCATTTTTTACTGCTCATTTATGTTTACTTCTGCAGAAAAGCCGGGCTCGTTCTTACCAGTCTTTCTCAGCCCTGGTGGGTACTCCCTGCACCTTCTCCGCATTCATCTTCTCCTGCACCTTTTTCTCCTCGTTGCCCATGGCTTCCAGGAGATTCTTCACCTGCTGCGGGGATAGCTGCCCCGGTACAGGCTGTTGTTGCTGTTGCTGTTGCTGCTGCTTCTCGGGTTTCTCTCCTTCTCCCTGCTGCTCTTTCTGCTGTTCCCCTTCTCCCTCTTTTTCAGGATCCTGTTTCTGCTGGTCTTTCTGGTCTCCACCTTCCTGGTCCTGAGGATTTCCCTGCTGGTCCTGCTCCTGCTCTCCCTGGTCGCCCTGCTGCTCTTTATTTTCCTTCTGCTCGTTTTCCTTGTCGCCCTGGTTCTCCTTGTTGTCATCCTGACCGCCTCCCTGCTTTTCCTTCTCCCACATCTTTTTGGCAAGAGCCAGATTATAACGGGTTTCCTCGTCATTAGGATTGTTTCTCAGCGCAGCTTTATATGCTTCAATGGCTTCGGGATATTTTTTCTGCTGAAAAAACGCATTCCCCTTGTTGTGGAAAGCCTTGTGCTTCAGAGGTTTTTCCTCCGCCAGCTCCGCAGCCTGATGATCGCGCTCTATGGCTTCCACGATGAGTTCCTTATCGTGATAAATGTTTCCGAGATTATACCTGGCGGTAGCATTGGAGGGGTCCTTGGAAATAGCCTCGCGATAATAGGCCTCCGCAGAAGCGGGATCCTCCTCCTCCAGGGCCTCCTCCGCATCAGCCATCAGGCTGCGTGCCTGTCGGGCTGCCTTCTCGGGATCCTCCTGGGCAGAGGTCGACTGAATGGCAAATAAACATAGCACTGAAAACAGAAGTTTCAGCAGAACCGAAGTATAGGTCTTTATTTTCCTCGTCATCTAGCGTTTTTCATTAAATAAATTCAACTTCTTAAGCCATGCCGTGCGTCTTTCCAGCAGGAATACATCCAAAAATAGCAAAAATAAGGCCAGTCCCAGAAACCACTGGAACTGATCTTTGAAAGATTCTATCTGCTGGGTCTCATATTCCTTTTTATCGAGATTCTGAAGGATCTCCTTCACCTCCCGGACCACCTCCCCGGTATCTGTGCCATCGATGTACTGCCCGTTGGTTTTGGCAGCTATCTCTTTCAGGATCTCCTCGTGTTTTCGGGTGATGACGGTGTTGCCCTCCTGATCCTCCTTATAATTGAGCACAACCCCATTTCTCTTAATGGGAATGGGACCTCCCTTGGTAGTTCCCACGCCTATGGTAAAGATGCGGATTCCCTCCCGGGCGGCTTCTTCAGCGATGCTCTCTATATCGCCCGCATGGTCTTCCCCATCACTCAGGATGAAAAGCACCTTGCTGGTCTGGTCGGCATCGTTGTAATAGGTTTTTGCGAGTTCGATGGCCTCATTGATGGCGGTCCCCTGGGAGGAAAGCATATCGGTGTTCATGGACTGAAGGAACATCTTGGCAGCTCCGTAATCCGTGGTGATGGGCAGCTGGGGGAAGGCACTGGCTGCATAGGCTATGATCCCCACCCTGTCCCCTGCGAATTCATTGATGATCTGCGTCACCAGCTGTTTCGACTTCTCGAGCCTGTTTGGGGCTATATCTTCCGCCAGCATACTTTTGGATACATCTACCGCGAAAACAACGTCTACGCCTTCCCTTTTCAGGGTCTCCGTTTTGGTGCCGAACTTGGGATTCGCCAGGGCGATGACGATGGCTGCAATGGCAAGGCTGAGGACGCTGACCTTCAGGATGGATTTGAAAAGCGACCTGTTGGGGCTTAGTCTGTTCAGAAGCTCCTTATCTGCAAATTTCTTCTGGGTACGCTTTTTCCAGAATACCAGGAGCCAAAAGAAAAGCCACACCACCGGGATGATGAGCAGGAACCACAGGTATTTATTTTCTTCCAGTAAGTACATTCTCGGTTTACTGTTTAATGTTTATGGTTTACGAGGCGGGGGTATCTATATGAAACTCCTGAACAGGCTGAACCTCAGCAGGAGCTCAAACAATAATAAGAATCCCGCCAAAAGCAGCAAGGGCCTGAACTTTTCCTCGTAACTGTAAAATTTAAATTCTTCTATATCTGTTTTCTCCAGGGCGTCTATTTCTTCATAGATCTCCTCCAGTTTCTCATTATCGGTCGCCCTGAAATAAAGGCCTCCTGTCATATCTGCGATCTGCTTCAGCAGGTCCTCATCTATCTCCACGGGCACGTTCTGGTACTGGAACTGCCCATTGGGCATGATAGCCACGGGAGAAAGCGCCATTCCGTTGCTCCCTACCCCAATGGTATAGACCTTGATCCCGAACTCCACAGCCAGCTCGCTGGCGATCTTGGGATCGATGAACCCGGCGTTGTTCACTCCGTCGGTAAGCAGGATGATCACCTTGCTCTCCGCCTTGCTGTCCTTGAGCCGGTTTACTGCAGTTGCAAGACCCATTCCAATGGCAGTCCCGCCCTCCAGGATATCGTTGTATTCTATATCTTCCAGGGAATTCAGCACCAGGGCCTTGTCACTGGTGACGGGGGTCTTGGTGAAACTTTCCCCCGCATATACCACCAGGCCTATCCTGTCGGTAACCCGGTCGCTGATAAACTGGGCTGCCACCTCCTTGGTGGCTTCAAGACGGTTTGGTTGCAGGTCCTTGGCAAGCATACTCGCCGAAACATCAATAGCCATCACGATATCTATCCCACGGGTGGTATTGGTCTTTGTTGAAATATCCACCAGCCGGGGCCTGGCAAGGGCTGTGATGAGCAGGGACAACACCAGGAGCCTTAATACGAACAGAAGGGGTTTCAGCTTCACCAGGAGGCCCTGGTTCACCTGAAATCCTTTTATATGTGAGATCCTCAGCTCCGCCGTCTGTTGTTTCCTCTTCCAGATGTACCATGCTATCGCCAGGGGCAGTAGCAGGAACAGCCAGAAAAACTGTGGATCTTCAAAGGCGAAATTACTGAACATTGTTTGGGGTGTTTATTAATTCGACTGAACCGACGATCCTGTCGGTGATTTCCCTGGCAAACTCGTCATTGGCGTTATGGATCAGGATGATCTGCTGGAAACCGAGGCCTTCGCCGAAGTTCAGGATGACGTACTCCTTCTCCCGTACCTTCCCCGACTGCGGATTCTCCACGCTCATGCTGCCAAAGATCTTTATTCCCGTGGCTCCGTTCAGGGTGCTGAACTCCTCCTGTTTCAGGATGATGTTACTCGCGCCCCGCTTTTCGAGAAGATCATAGACCCCATCGACGGCGGTATCCAGTTTGAATTCCGTACCCTGATTGAATTTCATGGTGGTCAGGGCAATGAAGTAATTATCAGAAAAGTCGCCGTACAGGAAGGTCTGGCTGCCAACCATCATCTCCCTTACTTCATCCGACAGCTCCATCTCCCCTCGCTTCAGCACTTCGGGAGTGGTGATGGTGACAGGGGGATTCCCATATTCACTGCTCACCCAGTCCCCCTTCAGCAGGTCCTTGCTTTCATTTCCAAAATAGGTGTCTTTTACGAAGCCAAACCCCTTGGTGGCTGCCAGGTACCCCGTGAGGGCTATAAGCGCAACCAGGACCGCGGAAACAGCGATTATCAGCTTCTTTTTCTTGCGTTTTCTCTCCAGCTTTTCGCGATACAGCTGATCCTGCAACAGCTCCTCCTCGGTGGGCTGCGGGATTCCCTGTTTGGTATCGTTGATCACATATTCTGCCCTCGACCTGTCTTCCTTCGCAGTGATCATGTCAGGCTTGGAATTGGCGAATTTCGCGAGATCGGCCCGTTGCAGGATCTGCTTCAGATTGTCAATGGTCTTCTGGTCAATATTGAGTTTGCCCGTATTTCTTTCTGCTTCCAGAAAGGCAACCAGTTCCCCGGTGGTGCTTTCCATGGCGTGATCGAAGACCTCCTCGTCCAGATACCTTCTCACCGCGGCGGAGAGCTGCGAATAATATTCTTTGATCTCCCGGTTTTCCAGAAGGTGGGATTCATCCAGTTTCTTAAGCTCCAGGATGGCCTGCTCGTAGGGAGGCAGTCTTTTGGCAGCCTCTTCCTTCTTTTTTCTACGTCTTAGGAAAATATAGACCAGGATTCCCAGCACTACCACTGCCAGCAGCCACCACACCCAATTGGGAATATTCAATCCCGAGGGCACTTCCACGGCAGGTTTGATGGGGTAGAGTTTCTGTTTAGTGGTATCCACCACGACATTGTTCACCTCGATCAGCAGGGAATCGGTAAGGAATTCGCGGTTGTTAATGAGGATCTTCTGCTGCGGAATGGTATAGGACCCTGAATCCCATTGGGTCAGGGTATATTTCTTCAGCAATTCGTATTTATCTTCGACCAGGGAAGTGTCTATGGGCAGGGATTCCACCATTTCCAGAGGTTCGAAGGTCTGCCCCTCGGGAAAGACCACTACATCCTCCACGGATGCTTCCACAGAAATCCCGTAAGTGATCTGCTCCCCTATCTTTATAGCCGTGGTATCCACCGAACTCTCGACCTCCTGGGCCGTGGCAGTCGCAGCAAGCATCAGCATCAGAGCCCCTATGAGAAAATGAAAAAAACTCTTAACTCTTAACTCATAACTCATAACTATCACTCGGTATGTAGGGTACATTTTTCTCATTTCATTAAGCCCTGCGTTTGAAATAGCCTAAAAGCTTCTTCACATAACTCTCATCCACCCGGGTGCTCAGATTCCCCGCGCCGGCTTTTCTGAAGCTTTCGTGGAAGTAATCCACGCGTTCCTTATAGTATTTTCCGTAATTCCTTCTTATGGATTTCGAAGAGGTATTCACCAGCATCGACCTTCCCGATTCCCCGTCTTCCATGAGGACCATCCCCAGATTCGGGATCTCCTCTTCCCGCTCGTCATACACCCGGATGCCCGAAATGTCATGACGCCCGCTGGCAACTTTAAGGGTGCGTTCATAATCATCCCCTATAAAATCTGAAAGCACAAAAACGATGGCCTTCTTCTTCATCACGCTCGAGAGAAATCTCAGGGCATTGGTGATATCCGTTTTTTTGCTTTTGGGCTGAAATTCCAGCAATTCCCTGATGATCCTGAGGACATGGGAACGGCCTTTTTTAGGAGGGATATAAAGTTCTATCTCATCAGAAAACAGGATGAGCCCGATCTTGTCGTTGTTCTGGGTAGCAGAAAAAGCCAGGGTAGCGGCGATCTCTGTGATGATGTCTTTTTTGAACTGCTCCCTGGTCCCGAACAAGGCGGAGCCCGAAACATCCACCACCAGCATCATGGTGAGCTCCCTCTCTTCCTCGAACACCTTCACAAATGGCTCGCTGTAGCGGGCAGTAACGTTCCAGTCGATATTACGCACATCATCCCCGAACTGGTACTGGCGCACCTCGCTGAAGGTCATCCCCCTTCCCTTGAAAGTAGAATGATATTCCCCGCCGAAGATGTGATCGCTCAGCCTGCGGGTCTTTATCTCTATTTTCCGTACTTTTTTGAGTAGCTCCTTGGTATCCATTAGTTATGAGTTAAGAGTGAAGAGTTATGAGTAAAGAGTTATGGGTTTATCAGGAGTGAAGGCTGGGGACAGGGAAGGGGACTAAAAATATAATTTGATAGATCCGAATCGGGGTCCCTTTTATTCTTAACTCTTAACTCATAACTCTTAACTAACCCTACGGTACCTCTATCTCGTTGACGATCTTGTTGATGATATCTTCTGAAGTAATGTTCTCAGCCTCGGCTTCATAGGTGATCCCGATCCTGTGGCGAAGTACATCTTCCACGACAGCCCTGACATCTTCAGGAATCACATAGCCTCTCCTCTTAATGAAAGCATAGCACTTGGCTGCAGTAGCCATGTTGATACTTCCCCTTGGGGAGGCCCCGAAATTGATCAGGGGCTTCAGGTCTGCCAGGTTGTATTTCTCGGGGAAACGGGTGGCGAAGACTATATCGAGTATATATTTCTCTATTTTTTCATCCATGTACACCTCCCTGACGGCTGCCTGGGCGCGCTGGATCTGTTCCAGACTCACCACCGGGTTTACCTGTTCAAAGGAGCCTTTGAGATTGGAACGGATAATAAGCTGTTCATCCGACATCTCAGGATATTTTATGACAGTTTTCAACATGAACCTGTCGACCTGGGCTTCAGGCAGAGGGTAGGTTCCCTCCTGCTCCACCGGGTTCTGCGTAGCCATCACCAGGAAAGGTCTGTCCAGCACGAAAGTCTCTTCTCCAATGGTCACCTGCTTTTCCTGCATTGCTTCCAGAAGCGCGGACTGCACCTTGGCAGGGGCCCGGTTGATCTCATCCGCCAGAACGAAGTTTGCGAAGATGGGTCCCTTTTTTATGCTGAAATCATTCAGTTTCATGTTGTAGATCATGGTCCCTACGACATCTGCAGGCAAAAGATCGGGCGTAAACTGAATCCTGCTGAAGGATCCGTGCACCGCTTTGGACAGGGTATTGATGGCGAGGGTTTTTGCGAGCCCCGGCACCCCTTCAAGTAAGATATGTCCCTGACCTAAAAGTCCGATCAGCAGGCGTTCCACCATGTGCTTTTGCCCAACGATCACCTTCTTCATCTCGCCCGTGAGGATATCGACAAAGGCGCTTTCTCTTTCTATTTTTTCGTTGATACTTGCTATATCTACTGAACTGCTGTTTTCCTGCATTTACACTGAACTTTTGAGGGTGAAACTTCTAATTTTCTGTCTGAGCCGAAATGTACAAATATTCAGCCAAAAAAAGTTAAATTCAAGTTAAAACAAAAAAAGCAGCGAGTGTTCCCGCTGCTTTTTTTCTGCATAAGATAATTTACGTTCCTATTCCAGGAATACCACTTCAAGGTCGGTCTCCGCTCCTGCTGCTACAGCTACGTTGTTAACGACTGAGGCAGACAGTCCCAAAGCCACATCCGGGGTAACGGTCACCATATAAGTCCCAGCGGGAAGACCGTGTAGTTCGAAGTTCCCTTCAGCATCTGTATAAGCCGAAACCGTGGTGGTCCCGTTGGTCGCAACAACCAGCGCCTGATGCGTGGTAGGATGTACGGAACCAACGATGGATCCCGCCTCCTGGGTGGATACGCGGATCACCGGCTTAAGGCTATAGTTGGTGCCAGTTTTTACTACGGACTGCTCCACATCGAAATCCAGCAGGAAGGTATAGTCTTTTCCTGCTTCCAGGACTTCATTTACCTGTAATTTCAGGCCTGACTGCTGAGCGCTGGGAGTTTCAAGAGCAAATCTGGTTCCGTCTTCCGTTACCAAAGAGTTCTCTCCACCGAGTACAAGTCGGATCTGGTTCAGTTTCCCGGCTTCCAATTCAGTTTCAGCCAAAAGATGCGTCACCCCGCCTGTTAGTTCCAGGAGGTTGATAACTTCTGCATTCACATTGCCTACACTTATCCAGCCTTCCTCATCTGCGCCCTCGGCCTCAACCGAAGCGTCCGAGTGGATCAGGACATCAACTACTTCCACATTTACTTCCTTATAATCTCCGGGGGCATCGGTCAATTCAAATCTGACATTTGCATTTTCCTCATTCCCCTGCCCGGCAGAATCATCATCGCTGCTGCAACTTACTAATCCTGATGAGAATAAAACTGCCATTAAAATCAACTTGTACTTTTTCATAAAATAGGTTATTTTGGGTTTAGGTTGAATAACGACACAAACGCAGGATTCATCTGTCACCACAACAAGATTAACGCTCTTTAACGGTCCTTAACGAGTCTTTAACGAATTGCAGCGAAAAGGGAGCGGGATAGTTTCTTAAATTTAGTAAATGAGAAACAAGCAGACCTACTCCCGCTTTATTCAGAATGTACTTCCTTGGAATGAATTCCCCAAAGGCAGAATGATCCAATTTCTTCACCATTCCGTAGAACAGGACATCACGAGTTTCGACACCTCCGACTTTCAAGGCAGGAATTACATAGGAAAGGTTTTCGGGGTCGCCCTGAGTGAAAGTGGGCTCAGCAGGGATGAGATCCAGCTGATCTCGAAATACGGAGCCCCTGAAACAGATGCTGATAAACTGATAGAGACGGTGGATAAGGCCCTGCTGGATCTGGAAACCGATTATCTGGACCTGCTGCTGCTGGATTACCCGCACCTCAGCCCTGAAATAGGGAATGCCATCGACAGACTGAAATCCCAGGGAAAGATAATGGAGGTGGGAGGCCTGAACCTGGAGGAATCCCAGGTACGGGAATTTAAAATTCCTCTTGGCGTCAATCAGGTCCCTTCTCCTTTCACTGTCAGGGATGCCCTGGCAAACATCCCCACGGTAGTAAGTGCGGCAGAGGAGATCGATCATTTTGTGTGGTGCGGCAATGAGAATATCGCATCAGAGGGGGAGGCACGGGTCCTGAGGGAGCTTTGCGATCAATATCAGATTTCTGAAGACCAGCTCTACCTGAGATGGATTCTTCAGCATCCTGCCCATCTTCACCCTATAATCTGCTCTTCGGAAAAAGAGGAGATAACGGCAGCCGTGACAGCCAGGGAAAAGCAGCTGGATCCTGCGGACTGGCAGAAAATACAGTTAATGCACTCCTGAAAGCCATTTCCAAAATTTTAAACTTTGGGATAGTTCTTCTCCATTAACAATCAATATTCCTATTTTTACAGGGAAACCTGAATTTTGGAATAACAGCATGAAAACAGCATTAATAACAGGCGCCAGTAGTGGCATAGGAAAGGCAACTGCCAGGGCCTTCGCGGGAGCGGGAATAAACCTCATCATATGTGGCAGAAGACTAGAAGCCTTAGAGGAACTGAAACAGGAACTGGAGGGAAAGGTGAAGGTACACGTACTTCAGTTCGACGTCAGCCGAAAACAGGAGGTGTTCGGGGCGCTGGAGAATCTTTCAGAAGATTTCAGCTCCATCGACATCCTCGTCAATAACGCAGGAAATGCACATGGCCTGGACCCCATACAAACCGGGAGCCTGGATGACTGGGAAGCCATGATCGATATCAATGTCAAAGGGCTGCTTTACGTCAGCAAGGCCATTATTCCCCAGATGGTCGAGAGAAAAAAGGGTCATATCATCAATATAGGCTCCATAGCAGGAAAAGAGGTGTATCCGAATGGAAATGTATACAGCGCCACAAAACACGCTGTAGACGCCTTAAATAAAGCCATGCGCATCGATTTGAATCAATCGGGCATAAGGGTTGGAGCTATCAATCCCGGACTGGTGGAATCCGGGTTCAGCGAAGTCCGCTTCAAGGGAGATACGGAAAGGGCGAAAGGGGTTTACCAGGGTTTTGAACCTTTAAAACCTGAAGACATTGCTGAGATCCTGCTTTTCATGGTAACGCGTCCCGCACATGTGAACATCGCGGACCTGCTGGTCCTCCCTACTGCCCAGGCCAGCTCCACCATCCTGCATAAAAATTAAACTGAAACTTTTCCCCGGAAAACGAATCTGATGATCAACAAGCGTCTTTTAATCAAGAACCTGCTCGCCCACAATAGCGAAAACAGCTTCTATGACAAGAAACGCCAGCTCAACCTTTCAGAAAGGGAGGGAAAGGCAAAGTTCCTCAAGCACATCTGCGCCCTTGCCAATTCCAACCCACACAACAATTCCTATATCGTCATTGGGGTCGAGGACGAGGATAATGAGATCCTGGGCGTGGATTTTTTTGATGACAGCAAGATTCAGAATCTCGTAAATGCCTATCTGCTGAATCCGCCTGAGGTCTCCTATGAAAATATCCCCTTCCCACATCTGCAGGAGGACCTGGTGGTGGGGCTGGTAAGCATCAGGCCCAACAAAGGGGAGATCTGTTCCCTGAGGAAAAACATCTGGAAATACACTGCGGGAATGCGTTTTATCAGGGAGGGCAGTATCAGCGCGCCTGTGACTTCAGGGATGCCTCAGGGACCCGATAACAGTGCCATCCTGGCTTCCATAGAAAATCATTCCCAGAACAATATAGAACTGACCCTGGACGGGGTATTCGACTTTTACTCCAATCATCGCGACCTTGATACCACTTACAAGGTCTTCAAAGAGTATTTTGTGGTTTGCTGGGCAGGAAAAAAAAGAAAGATCAAGGACAAGGCCTTTTATTCCCGCCTGGACATCGCCCTGATCAATGAACAGGTGAAACTGTTTTATTCGGAACTGGACGAGGTCAGCATCAGCATAACCAAGGACTATTTCAGGATTGGGGAGTTCGTTCGGTTAGGGCTGAACAACAATTACAGGTACTATCCCCTGGAGGAGGTGACGATTTCCTTTAAGGACAATGCCAC
>CAMPJY010000063.1 GCA_946887025.1 uncultured Salinimicrobium sp. | reverse complement strand
TGCAGGAGGCTCCGGCAGGTCGGAAGATTGACAGCTTGTTTTGCAGGTTAAGGGCGGCGGGTGGATTCCCTTTCTACCAGCCCCGTTTCCACGATAATGGTCTCATAAGGCTCCTCTTCCTCACTCTCGTTCTCGAGCTTCCTGATAAGCAGTCTGGCGGCCTGCGCTCCTATTTCAGCTCCGTGCTGACTGACAGTAGTAAGGCTGGGAATGAAATGTTTGGAGAGTTCCCCATTGGTAAAACCAATTACAAGGACATCGTGCGGTACCTCCAAGCCCCTTGCTTTAAAAGCCTTGATGGCGTGAACGGCAAAATGCTCATTGACAGCAAAGACGCCATCAACCTGCTTTTTCTCCAGAAAATTCTCGATTTCTGCTCCACTGTTGTCGAAATCCTCAATTTTAAGAATAAGCTCTTCATCAATGGGAATATTATTTTCTTCGAGAGCTTTCCGGTAGCCCCGGGTCCTGAGTTTCCCCACACTCACATAATCTACAGTGGAAATCAGGGCAATTCTTTTACAATTAAGGTCGATTAGCTTTTGTACTGCCTTTCTCGCCCCCATAACATCATCGATGATCACTTTGTCACAGGCTATGTCGTCAATAACCCTGTCGAACATCACCATGGGCATGCCCTGGTTAATGACCTCATGCAGGTGATGATAATCCTGTTTCTGCTGGGTTTCCTTGGCTACAGAAAGTATGAACCCATCTGTACTCCCGTTCGCCAGCAGTTCCATGTTTATTACCTCTTTATCAAAGGAATTGTTGGACATGCAAATGATCACGTTGTACCCGCGTTCATTTGCCACATGTTCAATCCCACTGATCACGGTGGCGAAGAAATGGTGTATAATTTCAGGTATGATAACCCCTATAGTTTTGGTTTTCCGATTTTTAAGGCTTAGCGCGATGTTGTTAGGCTTGTAATTATAGAGTTTGGCGAATGCCTTTATCTTCTCTCTCGTTTCCTCACTAATTTCTGAACTGTCCCTCAGAGCCTTGGACACTGTGGAGACAGCCACATCCAATTCCTTCGCAATTTGTTTTAAAGTCAGCTTCTTCATCTTTTACCCCTATGGTGATGTTGTAAAAATATCGTAAATAAATCATAAAGGCAGAATATACGGAAAGTTTTCAACACGAAATCGTTTTCGGGAGGTTTCGCCGTTTTTGAGGTGTCTGCTCATACTAGGTTTTTACATACATTTAACAACAGGAAGTGAAAATACTAAGTTTTATTTTAGTTAACTTAATTAACAAATCTATGAGAACATTTTTCAAAAGCACGTTGATGCTGCTCTTTATGCTGCCAATGAGCTTTTTTGCCCAACAAACCGTGAGTGGGACGGTGACCGAAGCCGGCACCGGGCTACCCATCCCCGGGGTCAATATCCTTATAAAAGGCACGAATACTGGTACGGCATCTGATTTTGACGGAAACTACAGTCTTTCGGGGGTCAACGAAAACGATGTATTGGTTTTTTCCTATGTAGGGTTTAAGGTGCAGGAAATTCCATACAATGGACAGACCACTTTAAATGTAGAGATGGAAGTCAGCGCAGCCGCCCTTGAAGAAGTAGTATTGATCGGATACGGCTCCACTACCCAGCAGGATGCCACAGGTTCGGTGGAAAAGATCGATCCTGAACAATTCAACAAAGGAGCCGTGGTATCTCCCGAGACCCTGATTGCCGGTAAATCTGCCGGGGTCCGGATAACCCCTTCCAGCGCGCCGGGAGGTGGAGGGGAAATAAGGATCCGTGGAGGTTCCTCCCTATCCGGAAACAACTCCCCTCTTATTGTTGTGGACGGAATCCCACTTGACCAGGGTGGTGTTCAGGGGGTACGAAACCAGTTGAATGCCATCAACCCGGCAGAGATTGATGATTTTGTTATTCTCAAGGATGCTGCGGCTACCGCAATTTACGGTTCCAGGGCTTCAAACGGGGTAATCCTTATTACCACCAAAAAGGGAAATCTGGAATCAGACCTTAATATGTCCTACGACCTTAAATTCGCAGTCGGTGAAATTACCGACAAAGTGGATGTCCTGAATGCAGAACAATTTCGAAATATTGTAACCAATACACCCGGCACCAATCCGGAGCTTTTGGGGAATACCAGTACCGATTGGCAGGACCAGATCTATAAGACTTCCGTGGGTGCCATCCATAACTTCACCATTTCTGAAGGATTTGAAGATTTCACCTATAGGATCAATTTAAACCGCACCGACCAGGAGGGAGTACTTAAGACCGATCTTTACCAAAGGACAGCGCTTAATACCACCTTCACCCAGAATCTGTTTAACGATGATCTCAAGCTTACCCTGAATGCCAAAGGTCTTTTAGATGAAAACTTCTATGCTGACCAGGGTGCCATTGGGGCTGCCGTGGCTTTTGATCCTACTCAGCCGGTTTACGATCCCACCAGTCCATTCGATGGATATTTCGAATTCCGGGATCCCAATGCTGCCAATCCGTTCAATTCGGAATTCAGACAGTCTACCCGAAATCCACTGGCATTACTTGAGCAACAGGAAAATAATGCTACCAGTAAAAGGACCATTACCAATCTTAATGCGGAATACAGATTCCCATTCCTTCCTTCATTAAAATTCAACATGAATGCTGGTATTGACTATGCGGAACTTAAAGGATTACAAACCCGTCCCCTGACTTCTGCAGTCGTGGGGGACGCTATCCCTTTTGAAAATAAGTATACCGGGATGAACAGGAATTTACTTCTGGATTTTTATTTCAACTATAAAAGCGAAATCGAAGCAATCGACACTAAAATGGATCTTACTGCCGGACATTCCTTCCAGGAATTTTATGAGGATAACCAGCAGACATTTACCCAGGATAATGTTTTTGTCACCAATTTTGGGGTTGAGAGAAACAATTTGGAATCCTATTTTGCCAGGGCGAGCTTTGATATTTCGGACAGGTATCTTATCTCAGGTAGCTTAAGACGCGACGGTTCCTCAAGGTTCTCTGAGGAAAACAGGTGGAGTACCTTCCCTTCCGTTTCGGTGGGTTGGAAGATCATGAACGAAGGCTTTATGCAAAACAGCAATTTCTTCTCCAACCTGAAACTTCGTGGAGGTTACGGGGTGACTGGAAACCAGGAAATCGGACCTAATTATGGATATATCGGAATTTATACCCCCAGCCGTGTTGGTGCCGAGGTCCAATTTGGAAATACCTTCGTCCCCACCATCAGACCTGAAGAATTTGATACCGACCTGAAATGGGAAGAATTAAGAACCTACAACGCAGGTATTGACTTCGGATTCTTTGACAACAGACTTTCCGGTAGTGTTGATGCCTACTATCGCCAGACAGAAGATCTCTTGGCTACCGTGCCGGTACCGGCGGGAGCAAACCTTTCGGATCTGTTGACCACCAATGTTGGGGAAACCACCAGTAAAGGTATTGAAGTTAGCCTGGATGGAGTGTTGATCCAAACTGAAGACTTCAGCTGGAACATGAACTACAACATTTCATTCCAGGATCTGGAGATCACCAAACTTTCCCTCGGAAGTAACCCTAACTTCTTTATTCCACAAGGAGGAATTTCGGGGGGTGTCGGGAACATGATCCAGATATGGAAAGAAGGTTATGATCCGTCAACTTTCTTCGTATACCGTCAGGTGTATAATGAGCAGGGACAACCCATTGAAGGTGCCTATGTGGATGTAAACGGGGACAACACCATTACAGAGGCTGACAAACAGGCTTATAAGAAAGGAAGCCCTGATTATTTTATGGGTTTCACCAACAATATCAGCTATAAAAATTTCAATTTAAGTTTTACCTTTAGAGGAAACTTCGGAAACTATGTGTACAACAATACCCAGTCAGGAAACGGATTTGTTGGGGCAGGAACCATTACTCCGCAGGATTACTATTCCAACCTCAATGCCAACGTCTTAGCTACAAATTTCCAGGAAAACCAGCTGTTCTCCGATTATTATATCCGCAGCGCTGATTTCGTAAAACTGGACAACGTATCCCTGTCGTATCTGTTCCCAGGCGAAAAGGTTGATATTCAGACAAGTCTGACAGGAACCAATTTATTGACTATCACCGATTATGAAGGACTGGATCCTGAAATCGGGAATGGAATAGATAATAATTTCTATCCGAGAACCCGAAGCGTGGTATTAGGACTAAACCTTGCATTCTAGAAGATGAACATGTTAAAAAACAAAACCATGAATAAAATATTCAAACCGTTTCTGTTCGTGCTTTTCGCCAGCTTTTTTATTGCAGGCTGTGAAGCAGAACTGGAATTACAGCCAGAAGACCAAAGGGAGGACGCCGAATCGGTGTTTGAAGACCCTGAGGCTTACAAACAGTTCCTGGCTAAGTTATACGCCGGGATTTCCCTGAGCGGGCAACAAGGCCCTGCCGGGCTTCCAGACCTTGCAGGACTCGATGAAGGATTCTCCTCTTACCTGAGACTCTACTTCATGATGCAGGAGCTCACCACAGACGAAGCGGTGATAGGCTGGAACGATGGTACCATCGCCGATCTACACGCCCAGAACTGGACTTCAGGGAACGAATTTATCAGAACCATGTACAGCCGGATCATGTATCAGGTTGCCTTGACCAACGAATTCCTTCGCCAGACTTCGGACGGAGCCCTGGATTCCAGAGGAGTGGACGGAGAATTGAGAACCCAGGTGGGCCAGTATCGTGCAGAAGCGCGATTCCTAAGAGCCCTTAGTTACTGGCATGCCTTGGATCTTTTCGGAAATCCTCCCTTCGTCACCGAGGAGGACCCTATTGGAGCATTCCTTCCGGAACAGATCCAGAGAGCCGAGCTGTTTAATTTCGTTGAAGCCGAGCTTCTGGCCATAGAAAGCGAGATTGCTCCTGCCAGACAGAATGAATATGGAAGGGCTGATCAGGCTGCAGTATGGATGCTTTTATCCAAATTGTATCTCAATGCTGAGGAATATACCGGTACTCCCCGATATGCCGACGTGATTACGTACACTTCTAAAATAATTGAGGCTGGATACACTTTGGTAGATGATTACCAGTTGTTATTCCTTGCAGATAATAATACCAATGGCGCACAAGATGAAATCATTTTTCCAATTACCTTTGATGGGCTTCACACCCAGAATTATGGTGGGATGACCTTTATAATCCATGCTTCCATAGGTGGCACCATGGACGCTGCTGAATTTGGAATGAGCAGCGGATGGGCAGGATTAAGAACAACTCCTGAATTTGTGGATATTTTCCCGGAGGGAGCCGATTCTGAAGATTCCCGTGAAATGTTCTATACAGACGGACAGACCAAGGAAATAGGAAGCATTTCCAATTTCAACCATGGTTATGCTGTCGCTAAATACAGGAATATCACCAGTGAAGGAGAATGGGGAAGTGATGAATCGGGAGAATTCCCTGACACCGATTTCCCAATGTTCCGATTAGCTGATGCCTATCTTATGTATGCTGAAGCCGTTCTTCGTGGAGGCGGTGGTGACAAGTCGGTAGCTGTAGGATATTTTAATGAGCTCAGAGAGCGTGCTTATGGTAATTCAACCCACAATATTTCTGCAAATGACCTTACATTGGATCTCATTATTGATGAAAGAGGCCGGGAACTGTATTGGGAAGCTCACCGAAGAACTGATCTTATTCGATTTGAACAATTTACTCAGAACGGCATCTGGGCCTTTAAAGGCGGAGTGCCTCAGGGTATGACCACAGAAGCTTTCAGAAACATTTTCCCAATCCCGGCATCAGATCTGGGAGTGAACACCAACTTAATTCAAAATCCAGGTTATTAATATTAACTTTATTAAAATGAAAAAACTATCTATCTTTTTAATGGCATTTGTAACCTTCATTGGTATCAATGCCTGTAGCAGTGATGACGATGTGGTATTCATTGCCCAACCAGATCCTGAAGGGATTGCCTTTACGAACAGTTTCAATCAAACCTACATCCTCACTCCTGCCACCACAGGAAATGTGGCTGAAAGATTCGTGTGGAACCTGGTGGACTTCTCTGCTCCTACCAATATTACCTATGAGCTTCAGGGTTCAACCACTTCCGATTTCGCCAGTTTTGATGTTTTGGGAGAAACTACCGGAAACAACCTCGCTGTAAGTGTGGAACAACTGATGAGTCTTGCTGAAGATGCAGGTCTTGATGCTGATCCCGAAACCGAAGCCCTTAATACAGGTCAAATTTACTTTCGCGTAAGAGCTTACGCAGGTAGCGACGGCGGAAATCCTCTGGATGCATCTTCTGAAATTGCTTCCATTACAGTGGTGCTGCCTGAGGCAACGGGAGAAGAAGGACCTACTTTCCGTGATTTCTTCCTTGTAGGAGATGTTACCGCAGCCGGATGGGATCCGAACAACAACAATACTCCTCTATTCCGCGATCCTGCCAATGCAGACCTTTATCACTTCACCGGAAGGTTTGCAGGAGGTGATGGAAAAGAAGGCTTTAAATTACTGGAAATGCTTACTCAATGGCAGCCACAGTGGGGACTTGATGGCGGAAACCTGACCAGCAGCGATATTCTTGGAGGGGACCCTGCAGCTTTCCCTGTGACTGCTGATGGTTATTATAGCTTGACTTTAAATGCAGATGAATTGACTTATACCTTCGAGCCATATGATGCGAGTGAAGCAACAACTTATGATGTAATTGGACTTGTGGGTGATGGAACTTCAGTAGGATGGCCAGGTGATGCTAATCCGACTCCGGATATTCAGCTTACCCAGTCGGAATTTGATCCGCATCTCTGGTATGTCAACGATATCGCTTTAACAGATGGACCTATAAAGTTCCGTGCGAATCTGGCCTGGGATGTCAACTGGGGATCTGATACCTTCCCTAGCGGTCTGGCAACACAAAATGGACCCGATATTCCTGCAACTGAAGGAGTTTATGATCTTTGGTTCAATGATATCACCGGACGTTATATTTTAATACCGCAGGTAGCTGCAGAGTAATAATTAAAAAAGTAAAAAGGCTGCTTTAGGGCAGCCTTTTTTAATTACACCTATATTATGAAGATAAGATTTTATATTTTACCTGTACTGCTAAGCTCATTATTCTTCACCACCTCCTGTTCCTCAGAGGACGATTCGGTCACAGAGCCCGAAGAAGGAGGAGAAATCGTTGACCCGCCTGTTGAAAGCCAGCCTTTGGACCTTTCGGCCTATGACAACGGGAGCGGAGTTATGATGCAGACCTTTTACTGGGACGTAGAGCCCAGGCATGAATGGTGGAAAATTCTTAATGACAAAGTGGAAGGCTGGGCCGATGCGGGGATAGATCGTCTCTGGCTACCGGTCGCTACCAAAGGGCAGTCGGGAGGTTATTCCATGGGATACGATCCTTCTGATTATTTCGACTTTGGGGAATTTATGCAGCATGGTACCGTGGCCACACGATTTGGTACCCGGGAAGAACTGGAAACACTTATTGCAAACGCCCACGACAATGATTTGGAAGTGATAGCAGATATTGTCCTGAACCACAATTCAGGAGGAGGCATACAGTACAATCCTTATCGGGATAAAGAAACCTATACCCTTTTCGACGAAGAGCACGGAAATGCTTCAGGGATGTTCAACCGCACTTATGAATCCTTTCATCCTAACAGCAACCACGACCACGATAGCGGCAGTTTGTTTTATGCAGAACAGGACCTCTGCCACGATCAGGAATACGTACAGAACTGGCTTTGGAAAAATGACAATTCTGTTGCCAAGTACTACATGAACGAGATGGGATTTGACGGCTGGAGGTTTGATTACGTAAAAGGTTTCGAACCCTGGGTTGTAAAGGAATGGCTGGATGAAGTCGGAGGATTCTCTGTTGGTGAAAACTGGGATGGCAATGCAACAGTCCTGGTGGACTGGGTAGAAGCCACAGGCGCCGGAGCCTTCGATTTTGCATGTTTCTACAAACTGGAGGAAGCAATGGACCGGCACGATGACCTTACCTATTTAGGAAAAGACATGCTCAGGAAAACGCATCCCGACAAAGCGGTCACTTTTGTAGCCAATCATGATACTGAAAAGGACACCAATGAGGACAACAGGATTTCGGAGGAAAATAAAATGAAGGCCTACGCCTATATCCTTACCCATGACGGTTACCCTACCATTTTTTACTCTGATTATGAAAATGAAGCCTTTCAGGAGGAACTGAAGCAGCTGATCCTTATCCATAACACGCTGGCTACCGGAGATGTGGAAGTGCTTTACAATGACGACGATGAGTATGTAATGAAGAGAGCGGGACAGGGCAACAATCCCGGCCTGATCCTTTATTTGAATACCAGTTCCAGCACCAAACGCAGAAATGTGAGTACGGGTTGGGCAGAGTCTGAATTAATGGACTACAGTAACAAGACTACTTATTCTCCCGTCACCGGAGCGGACGGAAGTGCCAGTATCGAGGCTCCCGCCAATTCCTATAGTATCTGGTCAATTATGAAATAAACCAGTTATCGCAGAAGAACTTTTCCAGAGTATAAATCTCTGGAAAAGTTTTCTACTGCGTTATCCAATTATTTCTGTACTCTCTGGGGGAAACCTTCTTCAATTCCTTGAACACCCTGTTGAAATGGCTGATATTTTCGAATCCTTTGTCGTAAGCTATTTCCGAAATATTCCTGTCGGTATAGATCAGTTCCCGGCACACCATCTCTACCTTTAATTTGTTCAGATACTGCACCAGAGTATTCCCGGTGTTCCTCTTGAACCAGCGACAGAAATAGCTTTCTGTCATCTGCATATGGGCTGCCGCACTGCCTATATTGATTCCCGTACAGATATTCTTATCTATATATGCTTTCAGAGAATTTATCCTGGATTCCCTTTTATACAGCTTCTGGAAGTCGAATCCTGTACTGGACAGCTTTCGCTGGTCCAGGGCCTTTAATTCATACAGCAGTTCCCAAAACTTGATCAATCTCAAAGTACTATCATGCCCTGGCAAGGCTTCGATCAAATTCAGGACTTTATGGCTGGGCAAATTGAAATGCAGCCCCCATTTCGCCTCCCGTGTCAGGTTTCCAAAATAATTAAATTCGGAATATTGCTCAAGGATGCTTTCCGGAAATTGAATTACGAGGGCCTCCACCCCTGAAGTTGTCTGCTGAAATGACTCCCAGTTATGTGGAATATTCTTGCCCAATAGTACCAGGTCTCCCGGGCCGAATGCCTCTATGCTGTCTCCCACATAGCGCATCCCCTCCCCTTTCATGATATAGGTGAGTTCCATTTCAGGATGAAAATGCCAGTAGCTCCTGAAGTAGGGTTCAGAAAGCCTGAAGAATTTAAAGCTGTTTTCCTTTTCGCTTATGCTTATGTTCTCGTATTCAGGTTTCATTTTCCGGCATGGGAATTAAAAGGTCAATTTATGCAAATAATCTGAAATTTCACGACAAGCATTATCCGTTTAGTAGTCTTAGGTTTACCGCTTTAAATTCGGAATAAAAAATGCAGCTGAAAACTCCTTATTTACTTACTGAAGAGCAAAAAGACTTTTATCGCAAAAACAGGTTTATCAAGTTAAAGCAAGTATTTGATAAGGAAACCCTGGATCATTTTGAGAAGTTAATTTCTGAGGAGGTCCACAGACTAAATACCATGGAAGTCCCGTTAGATAAGAGGGATACCTATGGAAAGGCCTTCCTCCAGATCTTTAACCTCTGGCAGGAGAATGAAGAGATAAAAAAGCTGGTGCTAAGCAAAAGGCTCGGAGGAATTGCCGCGGAACTGATGGAAGTGGATGGCGTAAGGATTTATCACGATCAGGCTCTTTATAAGGAAGCCGGCGGGGGAATTACTCCCTGGCATGCCGATCAGTTCTACTGGCCCCTGGATAATGACAATACGGTTACAGCATGGATCCCGCTTCAGGAGACTCCCCTGAAAATGGGACCCCTTGAATTCGCGGCAGGAAGCCATGTGATACAGGAAGGACGGGATCTCAATATTAGCGATGAAAGCGAGCAAAAGATCCAGAAGAACCTGAGGGTAAACAATTTTGAACACATTATTGAACCTTTCGAGCTTGGGGAGGTAAGTTTCCATTCCGGATGGATCTTTCACCGTGCCGGGGCCAATAATACAAGTGAAACACGAAAAGTAATGACTGTTATATATATGGATGCCAATTCCCGATTAATAGCTCCAAAAAACGACAACCAGAAGGCTGACTGGGAGCGCTGGTGCCCCGGTGCACAAATAGGTGAGATCATTGACACCCCCTTAAATCCAGTTGTATAATATCTCAAGCATTTCCTTAATGAAATCCATTTACAGAAACCTTTTTCCCGCTCTTTTCCTCGCCTTTACCGCCTGCAATTCCATGGGTGATAAGGCCGAGGTAAAGCAGAACTCTGCAGAAAATCTCACTAAAATAAATCCATATGAATTCTTTCAATACCCCCCACAGGCCTATTCAAACTTCCATACAGGTGAAATAAAACCATCAGGCTGGATAAAAACCCAGATGGAAAAAGACCTGGAGGGTTTTATAGGCCATCTCGAGGAACTCGCCCCCCAGGTCCTCGAGGAGGATGATATCTATGGAGCAGACCGAAGGACCAATCTGAATCAGGGAACTGATGTTTCGCCAAACGCACTTGCATGGTGGAACAGCGAAAGCCAGTCCAACTGGTGGGACGGCCTCATCAGATCTGCTATACTTACAGAGAATGAAGCATACCTTGAAGAGGTAAAAGAATATGTTGACGATAAATTCCGCACTCAGGAGAGTGATGGTTATCTGGGAATATATGCGGAAGATCTGAGATATCAGGAAGAGGGTGAGAATGCCGATTTCTGGAGCCAGGCCTCTCTTTTCAGAGGGCTGCTAGCCTATTATGAATATACGGAAGATCTTGAAACCCTCATCCGCATCAAGGAAGCAGTGGAACGCAGCATGAAGGCCTACCCTATTGGAGAATCCACCCCTTTCAAAAAACTTGAGGTGGGCCACAGCCTCATTTTCACTGATGTCCTGGACAGGCTATATCAGATAACCGGGGACGAATCCTATCTCGATTATGCGGTCTGGCTGCTTAAGGATTACAACCTGCACAGGAATATCCCCGAAAACTATCTTGCACCGGATATCCTTCTAACAAATGTCCTTAATGAAGATTATAAGTTAAAAGGCCACGGTGTCCACACCTATGAACTCTTCCGCGCTTTGATCACCGGATATTATGCCACAGGAAACCCGGTTCTGAAGAAAGCAATTGAAGATTATTCTGTTAAAATAGCCTCAGTAGAAAGCCCAAGCGGCGGACCTTCAGGCGATGAATGGATCGGGGAACGAAAAGCCGATGCTTCAGAAGTGGGATACGAATACTGCTCCATCCACGAATTACTGGATTCCTACAGCTTCCTGCTTCAGAAAAATGGAGACCTGCACCTGGCTGATAAGGTAGAATGGCTGCTTTTCAATGCCGGACAGGGTGCACGCCATCCAGAAGGAAATGCCATTGCCTACTGCAAAACCGACAACTCCTACTCCATGCTTGGCGGCCTTCATGAGGAGGGAGAGGAATTAAGATACAAATACTCCCCAGTCCATCAGGATGTAGCAGTTTGCTGCGCACCCAATGCAGGAAGGATCTATCCATATTACGTGCAGTCCATGTACCTGCGAAAAGATGACGGGGTGCTGGCAACCCTCTACGGTCCGAGTATCCTGGAAACCGAGATCAATGGGGTGAAGGTCAGGATCCGGCAGATAACCAACTATCCTTTTGAACACAATATTAAATTCCTGATTGAACCTGAAAAGCCTGTCAGCTTTGACCTTGCTTTGAGAAAACCGGAATGGGCAAGTGCCGTGAAGCTGGAGAATCAAATTGTCTCAGGACCTGAGATCATGGACGGAATACTTTCCCTAAACAGGGAATGGAATAAAGGCGACACCGTGGAAATAAGTTTTTCTGCTGAAATTGAAATAAAAGAGGATAAAGAAGGGGATTCCTTCTTTGCTTACGGTCCCCTGGCTTTTGCCGCCCCCATCGAGGCGAAAGAGAAGATCTTCAAGGAATATGGTCTTGATGGCTTCAGGGATACTTTTTATGCGCCCCTGACTAGAGGTTCCGAACCTTTCACTCTCCCGGCCAATTCGGAAGGAGAATTGGTGAAGAATGAATATTCTCCTGACAATCCCTGGGAATCACTTTTGATCGAAACCAACCTTTTCAACCCTACAAGTGATGAAGAGGAAAGGGTAACTCTTCAACCAATGGGTGGTACACTTTTAAGGCAATTGACCTTTTCTGAAAAAGAGTAATCATGGAAATTAAATTCTTCGCTACCACCTGGGGACTGGAATACCTGAGCTATGAAGAACAGTTCAGGAAGATCAGTGAAGCAGGATATGACGGAGTGGAAACAGGGAGAATAAAATCCGGTGAGATCGACCAGGTACTCGCGCTATTGGAAAAATATAACCTCCTGTTGATCTGTCAGCAGTGGACCGAAGGAAAAACCGCCGGAGAACACGTGGAAAGTTTTATAAGGCAGGCCGAACTCAATGTAAAGCTAAAACCTGTAGCTATCAATAGCCATACTGGAAAAGACCATTTTGGAACCCTACACAACCTGAAGATCTTAAAAGCAATCCGAAATTACGAGGAAACGGCTGATGTGCCCATATTTCACGAAACCCACCGCGGAAGATTTGCCTTTGCCTCCCATGTGACCTCCGATTATCTGGAAATCATGCCCAACCTCAAGTTGACAGCCGATTTGTCGCACTGGTGTTGTGTCGCTGAATCCTATCTCGAGGATCAGGAGCAAAGACTTAAAAAATTATTCGGAAACTGTCGTCAGATCCATGCCAGGCTTGGAAATACCCAATCCCCGCAGGTGAATGATCCCCAGTCTCCGGAGTGGGAAGCTGAGCGCGGCATCTTCCTGAAATGGTGGAAGCAAATTCTATCACTGGAAAATGACACCAAAGGTATTTTTCCCATCACCTGCGAATTTGGTCCCTGGCCCTACATGCCAACCGCTCCTTTTAGTGCAGAACCCACCTGTTCCCAATGGGATGCTAACCTTTTCATGAAAAAATGGCTGGGGGAAAATCTTCCCTGAACCACAGATTACGTTGCCCCTACACAGAGAGGCTGCCGGGAAACCGGCAGCTTTTAATTTTTTGTCTGTAAACGATCATTTGATCCTGGGCAGTTATTGTAATTGAACTGTCAAAATTCCCACCGCATGCTCCTGCTTTTGCTCCACCGGCGTCATGCCGGGTCCTATGGAGAACTGAAGGCTCTCCACAGCCTCCATATCCAGACTATCCTTGTTGTTATGCTCAAAGTAATAAGGCAGAAATCCGGGGTAGGGTCTTGGCAAGGTCACTGTTTTAACTGGTTCCAGTTCCGAAAGAAGGATGGTATATTCCTTCTCTCCCGGCCCTAATTCCAGCAGGTTCCCGAAGGCAGCGCCATTACTATCCAGAAGGGCTACCTGAAGCTTTTCTGTTTTCCCAGAAAGACTTCTTGCTTTGATTGTCAGCTTCTCAAACGCAGGTAATTCCTGACTCCTGCCTTTAATCTTCCTTTGGAAATTATATCGAAAGGAATAGTCATAGATAGGTTCGGCATTTTCGTTCTCTTCGTCTTCCTCAAAAAGACTTTCCAGATGCACCTGATATTCCGCAACGCCCGGCGCACTTCCCGGAACCAGCTGAAGCCCCTTTACCCATTTCCCAACCACATGATCTGTATCAGTAAAAGCATTGAAAAGATATAATGGAGCTTCGGCTTCAACAATCCTCGTAGTATATTCCTGGTTATCTGAATAATCCCA
>CAMPJY010000062.1 GCA_946887025.1 uncultured Salinimicrobium sp. | reverse complement strand
ATACGGAAGCAAATCTTACGGAATCCAGTTTGATTATGGGCAGCAGATTCCCCTCATTTTTTAGTACCGTAAGCGAGGCCTCCACCAGTTTTCGGTTCAAAAGTTCGGCTTCAGGCGTATTGAGTTCCTTCAGAATATTTTCTGTAGGAAGTGGCTTATAATTGTTAAGGCCCACCCATTGTTTTACTGCCAATAGTTTACGTACGCGCTGATCGATCTCCTTCTGGGAAATAAGTCCCTGATTAATGGCTTTTCTTATTTCCGCAATAGCCTTAGGCACATCTTCAGTGAATTCCAGAAGATCGTTCCCTGCAAGAATAGCGTCCTTGTCTACCACCCCAGGAGCATTCCCTTCGGTCACCCCTTTCATGTTCATGGCATCGGTGACGATAAGACCTTTATAACCAAGTTTCCCCTTCAGCAGGTCGGTAATAATGGGCTTGGACAAAGTGGAAGGCACTCCGGTGGAATCCAGGGCCGGAATGTCGAGGTGGGCCACCATGATCCCGCTAATCCCGGCTTCAATGACTTTTCTGAAGGGATAAAGTTCAAGGGTATCCAATCGGGTCCTGGAATGGTTGATCTGTGGCAGGGCATAGTGTGAGTCAGTATCGGTATCCCCGTGTCCCGGAAAATGTTTTGCAGTGGTGAGCAGATTTTGGCTTTGCATCCCATTCATGTAGGCAATGGCCTTCTCCGCAACATTATACTTGTCCTCCCCGAAGGAACGGTAGTTAATTACGGGATTGTTTGGGTTGTTGTTTACATCCACCACGGGGGCAAAGTTACCATGAAGGCCGGTGCGCTTGATTTGCCGAGCTACTTCCTGCCCCATTTGATAAATGAGTTCGTTGTCCTGAATAGCTCCCAGGGCCATCTGAAAGGGATAGCTGATGGTGTTATCCAGTCGCATTCCCAATCCCCATTCAGCATCAATGGCTCCCAACAAAGGAACTTCCGCAGATTCCTGGTAACGGTTCATCAATCTCAATTGGGAAGCCGGATCACCCTGAAAGAAAATAAGGCCTCCGATCTTCTGTTCCTCGATCAGCTTCAGCAGATCCTGCTTATGATCCTCCCCCCTGTTGGAGTAGGCAGCAACCATAATAAGCTGTGCGATCCGTTCATCGGGGGTAAGGGTTTTCATGATGGAATCGACCCACTGGCTGTTCATATACTGAACAAATGGAGGTTCCTTAACGGTGTTTTCCTTGTTAAGGTTCTCCTGGGCCTGAAGGGGAATCCCGGAGAAGATTATAGTTAGTAGCAGGAGTAGGGAAAAATATTTTTTCATTTTTAGAGGAATTGCATTGCAGGTTTATCTAGGTAAAGAACTATTTCGAAATTATACTTTAACGTATATTTTTTCCCGGTCCATCCAGTAGCCCATCAGCCACATCAACAGCATAAAGCTAAAGGCAAAGAGCAGGGAGGCATTGTACTCATTCAGCCAGCTAAGGTATAAATTCCCATACAACCAGGATTTCATGCCCGCACCTTCGATCCAGATGATGCCCATGAGTTTGGCAAAGACTCCGGACATCACAAATATAAACAATGGATTTTTACCAAAGACTTCGAAGAAGTAGGTCCATTTCTTTATCGAAAAAACTTCAATAACAAGGATCAGGAAACTGAGGAGCATTAAACTCCATCCAATAGTGAGCAATACATAGGAACTGGTCCAGATGGCCTTGTTCACGGGAAATACAGTATCCCAGGTTTGTGCCACGGCAATAAAAACCACTGCTGCCACTGCCAGTTTCCAGACTGTGGCGAAGGTATTCCCCGATTTCTGGATAAAGATACCTGCAGCATATCCTGCAATAACATTTACAATGGCTGGGAAAGTGCTCAGCAAGCCTTCCGGGTCAAAAGGAAACCCGAAACCTGTCCACAGATTATCGGGATGGAATATCAGCAGGTCAAATTTAAGGGCAGCATTGCCTTCGGGGCTGTAGGGGGCGGCTGCATCTCCAAAATAAAACATGACGCCCCAGTAGCCTAAAAGCAGAAGAACGCTAAGTAGTATTGAACCCTTCAGCTTCAGGTACCGAACCATGAGACTTGCGAACAGGTAACACAAGGCGATACGCTGAAGCACTCCCATGATCCTCATTCCTGAGAAATCCTTCAGGAAAAAGCCTTCTTCAGAGCGATAAACAAAAGGAAAGGCAGTAAGCAGCAGCCCGATCACGAAAATCAGGAGGCTCCTCTTAAGCACCTTCCGAAGGAACAGGCCCTCACTTTGTTGCTCGAATTTCCTCATGCTAAAACTCATGGCATTCCCGACAACGAAGAGGAAGCTGGGGAAAACCAGATCGGTTATGGTGAAACCGTGCCAGGAAGCATGTTTAAAAGGCGCATAAATGCTGCCCCAGCTTCCGGGATTGTTCACCAGTACCATCAGGGCGATGGTCATTCCACGAAGCACGTCCAGCGCGAGATAGCGCTGTCTTGTTGAAGCGGTGGCAGTAGCAGGGACAGAAACCATTTTAGGACTCAGCTCAGTTATCATAGTTCAAATTTAAATGCTGATACAAAGAAAAGGTTTTACCTCCAGAGATTCAGGTTATTGGTTAAGATAAAAATAGAAAATTTTAATAAAGGAGGCATCTTTTATAAAAATTTTACTGAAGTCTTTTGGAGGAGCATTTTTTTATCTATTTTTATAGATTATTACCAACCAGGAACCAATGAAGAATTATCAGGAATTCATATCCCAGCTCGAACAACTGGGAAACAGCAGTAACGTGGAGAGGAAAAAGTACCTCCAGAAAATAAAGATCCTGAGGTCCTTATTTTTTGAAGGAGCCAAGACGAATACTGATATCTGCGATCAATTCCAGATAAGCTCCCCCACTTCTATCAGACTATTGTCACAGTTGATTGAGGAAGGTCTGGTGAAAAAGGAAGGACAGGGGAAATCGGTGGGCGGCAGAAAACCTGACCTGTACCGCTTACAGGAAGACAGTTTTTATGTATTGGGAATCCAACTTGAGAGATCCAAATTACGGCTGGCAATTTTTGACAATAACAACAAAGTCATTCTAAAGAAGGAAAACATCCCTTTCCAGATAGATGAAAAGGAAAATTCGGTTGAAGAGCTTTATAAGGAGGGAAACCGTCTGATCCAGAATTCCAAAATAGACCCGGATAAACTGATGGGGGTCGGCATCGGTATGCCGGGACTGGTTTCGGCGGAAGAGGGGAAAAACTTTACCTATTTCATTTCAGAGGAGGAACCCGAATCCCTTCAGGAGAAACTCAGCAAAAGATTTAAGAAGCCTGTGTATATCCTCAATGATGCCAAAAGTGCCTGTCTTGCAGAATTTAGGTTTGGTCTGGCAAAAGGGAAAAAGAATGTGCTGGTAATTTCAATGGACTGGGGTGTAGGACTTGGGATTATCATCGATGGGAAAATGCATCATGGAACCTCGGGATTTGCCGGGGAATTCGGGCATATCCCCCTGGTGGAGGATGGGCTGCTGTGTCATTGTGGCAAAAGGGGCTGCCTGGAAACAGAAGCTTCGGGACTTGCCTTAGCACGCAAAGTGAAGGAAGGGTTGAATGCAGGTGAAAGTTCAATTCTGGGGCTGCTTTCAAAGAAAGACCTGGATAAAATGGAACCCGAGAATATCATCGGGGCTGCAAATAAAGGAGATCAGTTCGCCATCAACCTCTTATCTGAAATAGGAAAAAACCTGGGAAAAGGACTGGCGGTTCTGATTCAGATCTTCAATCCCGAACTAATTATCCTGCAGGGAAAGTTTTCAGAAGCCAGACAATTCATCACCATCCCTGTACAACAATCAATCAATACCTACTGTATGGCACAGCTGAGGGAAAAAACCGAGATCTCCCTTTCCAATCTGGGAGAGGATTCGGTCCTCCTGGGGGCAGTGGCAGCAGTAATGGAGAATATATTTAAGGATCAAATAGCAATCGCAAAAAATACTGAAAAGCTCATGATTTCCTAAGCATTTCAGCAACCATTCACAATAATTAAACTATGGCAAGATTAAATCTCCTTGAAGAGACAAGGTTTGAAAAGGTACCGGTAACGGTTTATAAGAATCAGCACATTGCTTCAAAAACGGTGGCACGTCGAATAGCCGAGCTTATTAAAAGAAAGCAGGAACAGGGGGAACAGGCAGTGCTTGGGCTCGCTACCGGAGCCACTCCCGTGGAAATGTATGAGGAGCTGGTGCGACTGCACAAAGAGGAAGGGCTGAGCTTCAGGAATGTCATCACCTTCAATCTGGACGAATATTATCCGATGCAGCCTACCTCAAGACAGAGTTACGTAACCTTCATGCACGAAAACCTGTTCTCACATATAGATATTCCTGCAGAAAACATTCATATTCCGGATGGGACACTGCCCAAAGAAGAAATTGCCAATTACTGTATTGCGTACGAAAACAAGATAGGAGATCTGGGAGGTCTGGACCTGCAGGTACTGGGGATTGGTAGAACAGGTCACATAGGATTTAATGAACCGGGATCGGCGCCTAACTCCGGAACCCGGCTGGTAACTCTGGACGATCTGACAAGACGTGATGCTTCCAGGGATTTCGGTGGAAAAGAAAATGTTCCCACCAAGGCTATTACCATGGGGATTGGGACCATTTTTAAGGCGCGTGAGATCATTCTGATGGCCTGGAACACCAAGAAGGCTTCCATTATTAAAAAAGCAGTAGAGGGCGAGATTTCAAGTGAAGTCCCGGCTACTTATCTGCAGCTTTCGGATAACACAGAATTTGTACTTGATGAGGATGCAGCTTCAGAACTTACCCGCTTCAACACCCCCTGGCTTGTAAAAGACTGCGTGTGGGATCCCTCAATGATTAAAAAGGCAGTGATCTGGCTTTCAGGAAAACTGAACAAACCTATCCTGAAACTCACCGACGAAGACTACAACAATAATGGTATGGCGCAACTCGCCACCGAAAAAGGGCCTGCCTATAATATTAATATACATGTCTTCAACAAACTGCAGCACAGTATCACCGGCTGGCCCGGAGGGAAACCAAATTCTGACGACTCCCAGCGTCCGGAACGAGCAGAGCCTGCAAAGAAAACTTCTCTTATCTTCTCGCCGCATCCCGATGATGATGTGATTTCCATGGGGGGAACCTTTATCCGGCTGGTGGACCAGGGACACGATGTACACGTGGCCTACCAGACTTCAGGAAATACCGCCGTCTGGGATACGGATGTTTTGAGATATGTGGAATTTGCCATTGACTTCAAGAAAAGTATTGGAGAGGACAGCAGCAAATTAAAAGCGATCTATGAAGAGATGCGCGCCTTCATCGAACAGAAACAGCCAAATGAAGTTGACCTGCCGGAGATCCGGGATGTAAAAGCCTTCATTCGAAAGACGGAAGCCATAGCAGGGGCAAGATACGCCGGGCTGGAGGATGAAAATATTCACTTTATGGCCCTGCCGTTCTACGAAACCGGGAAAACAGTCAAGAGCCCAGTTACCGATAAAGATGTGGAGCTTACGATAAATCTGCTTCAGAAGATCCGGCCACACCAGATCTTTGCAGCAGGGGATTTCGCCGATCCGCATGGAACCCATCTCGTCTGTTTCAGGATCGTGGTACAGGCCATGGAACAATTGAGGAAAACTGAAAAGTGGGCGCAGGAATGCTGGCTCTGGATGTATAGAGGAGCCTGGCATGAATTTGAGACCCACGAGATCGAAATGGCAGTACCCCTTTCTCCCCAGGAGGTAGAACGTAAGAAAAATGCTATCTTTCAGCACCAGTCTCAGAAAGACAGACCTGTTTTCCCCGGAGATGATGAACGGGAATTCTGGGTAAGAGCCCAGGAGCGCAATCGCGAAACTGCCATGAATTATGATCGTCTGGGGCTTGCAAATTACGAAGCCATGGAGGCTTTTGTGAGATGGAAATTTGATTCCGATATATAAAATCCAACTGTATAAAATGAAAAAGTCTGCTTCCTTTTTCCTCGTGGTTTTTTCAATGATCCTTGTAACTTCCTGTGGATCCAATCCATACTCAAAAACCAACAGGATGCACAAGCGGCAGGCGAAATTCCTTTCCAAACAGTTAAGAACCTTCCCCCCGGAACAAGGGGGAGAAGTCGCCATCCTGAATTTCGCAGAAGACTGGGTGGGAACCACCAATTTCAATCTGAGAAAGCCGAATTATGTGATCATTCATCATACTGCACAGGATTCTGTTGAACAAACACTAAGAACCTTTACCCTTCCCCGGACCTCTGTCAGCTCACATTATGTGATTTCAGATGACGGGGAAATTTACCAGATGCTCAATGATTATTACAGGGGCTGGCATGCAGGGGTAGGAAAATGGGGCAACAACACCGACCTCAATTCTTCCTCAATTGGAATAGAACTTGACAATAATGGGTTTGAACCCTTTTCCGAAGCACAGATTAAAAGTCTGATCGATCTGCTGGGGGTTCTGAAGGAGAGACATGGGATCCCTACTGCCAATTTCATAGGACATTCGGACATTGCCCCTTCGAGAAAGGTCGATCCCAATGTTAATTTTCCGTGGGAGCGGCTTGCTGAAGAAGGCTATGGTTACTGGTATGACGAAACTGCGGTGACTCCGGATATTCTTGAAGACAGTATCCCGGATGTGATGGAAGACAGCATCCCAGCGATCAGCGACAATACAAGGAATCGTAGCCTGCTGCTGACAGAAGCGGAGGTTCTGGATAACAGCACTTCCCTTGACAGTATTACCCTGACCATTAACCCGGAGCTGGCGCTAAGGGTCATTGGTTACGACACCTCCGATCTGGAGGCAGCCATCAAAGCCTTTAAATTGCATTTCATCCAAGAGGATGTCAACGCAATCCTTACGGATGAAGATTTAAAGATCTTATACAATCTTGCCCGAAAATATATGGAGGGGCAAAATTGATTCATTTAAATAAAGCTCCCAAAATTAAACAAATGCGCCTTTCACTCTTTTTATCTATATTTTTGTTATGTATCCCTCCTTCCGTTGCCCAATCTTTAGGAGAAGATACGACTACCTCTAATACTTCCAGGGTTACAATTGGCGCAGAACAATTATTTTCCGAAGATTTTGTACATCTTATAAAGGGAAAACGGGTAGGCTTAATTACCAATCATACCGGGGTACTTCCTGATGGAACTCATTTGATAGACCTGCTGCACGACCGTCCCGAAGTGGAGTTAACCCTTCTCTTTGGTCCAGAGCACGGACTGCGTGGGGAACAGGATACGCACGTGGCTAATGGTACAGATCCCAAAACTGGACTTCCCATAATTTCCCTTTACGGAAAAGTGAGAAAGCCCAGTCCGGAAATGCTGGAAAAGGTGGATGTGCTGGTTTTTGATATCCAGGATATCGGCGCCAGATTTTACACCTATATAAAAACAATGCTTCGTGTTCAGGAAGCAGCAGCTGAGGAAGGAATCCCTTTGGTGGTCCTGGACAGGCCTAACCCGATAACGGGAAATTATGTAGATGGCCCTGTGGGCAGAGCCCTGGAACCAAAAACAGAAATTGGAAACATTCCGGTAACCCATGGAATGACCGTGGGGGAACTGGCAAAGATGTTCAATGGGGAAAGAAAGGCTCAGGGACTGCCCGAGGCAGAGCTTACCGTGGTTCCTTTAAAGAATTATTCCAGAACCCAGTGGTACGACGAAACAGGCCTGCCCTGGATAAAACCGTCACCCAATATGCTTACCCTGCAAACCGCAATTGTATATCCAGCTACCTGCCTTCTGGAAGGGACCAATATTTCCGAAGCCAGAGGAACCATGTTCCCTTTTGAACATTTTGGCGCTCCATGGATAGACTCTCGGGAATTGGCTGAAAAGTTAAACAACTATAATCTGGAAGGAGTCAGGTTTAAACACAAAACCTTTACCCCCGACAGCATCGTGGACGGGATTAAAATCTATCCTCCCAAGTTTCTGGGGGAAGAGGTACCGGGAGTGGAGATGCTGATCACAGACCGCGACAGTTTTAAATCCGCGGAAGCAGGAGTCTATATTCTCCATGCCTTGTTAACACTTTATCCCGAAGAATTTGAATGGAGAGAAGGAAGAATTGACGGTTTACTGGGTACCTCAGCAGTGAGGGAACAGTTACAGGCGGGGAAAACTCCTCAGGAAATTGTGGGAAAATGGGAAGGGGATATCGAGAAATTCGAGGCAAAAAGAGAAAAATATCTGCTTTACTAAAGGCATAGCATCCCACCATTATTTAATCTAAAGAAAACCAGGTCCATGATTAAGTACTATAAACCGCTAATATTCTTCTTCTTTTTACTGGTTCTTGAACCCTCCTTCGCACAGGAATTTAAGTTTGCCTTTATTACCGACGTCCATATTGGCGCCTCCACTTCAGAAGAGGACCTGCAGAGAACGGTTGAGGATCTCAACGGGCTTTCAGATATAGATTTCGCTCTCGTGACCGGAGATGTGACAGAAATGGGAACAGATGAAGAGATTGCAAAGGCAAAGGAACTCCTGGAGGACCTGAAAATTCCATATTATATAGTTCCCGGAAACCACGACACCGGCTGGTCTGAATCCGGAGGCGTAAGTTTTATTAAGGAATTCGGTAATGACAAGTTCGTTTTTGAGCACGAAGGCTACAAATTCATTGGTTGTGCCTCCGGACCCTATGTTAGGATGTCTGACGGCCACATTCCTCGGGATGCCATCGTCTGGCTGGACAAGATTTTGGAAGAAACTCCAAAAGACCAGCCTCTTATTTTCATCAACCACTATCCCCTGGACAACAGCCTGGATAACTGGTATGAGGCGACGGGCCGATTGAAACAATACAATACCCAGTTTGCAATCTGCGGGCATGGACACAGGAACAGGGAAATGGATTTTGAGGGTATTCCGGGAACCATGGGACGTTCGAACTTAAGGGCGAAAGATGAGGTTGGCGGTTATAATATTGTTCAAATAACTAAAGACAAGGCTATATTTTCAGAAAGAAATCCGGGAGTCGGAATGCGGGAGGCATGGAGGACAATTCCTCTGGGACGCCGGGATTACGATCCCTCAAAAGAATATGAAAGACCTGTTTATACCGTCAACGACTCTTTCCCGCAGGTGAAAAAGCTTTGGGAATGGCATTCGGACGCCAACGTAATTTCTACCCCCCTGTATCAAAACGAGCTCGTGATTTTTGGCAACAGTCTTGGGAAAATTGAAGCTCTTTCTGCAGAAACAGGGGAGCTGCAATGGGAATTTGAAACTGAAGGCGGTGTGTTTTCGTCCCCGGCGGCTTTTGAAGAGCTGGTTATCTTCGGATCAGGAGATGGATCTGTTTATGCTCTTGATTCCGAAACCGGAAAGCAGGTCTGGAAAACTGCAACCGAAGCTTCGGTTTTAGGTTCTCCTCTCATTTCCAAAGACAGGGTTTATATTGGAGGTAGCGATGGATATTTCAGAGCCATGGATGCAAGAACAGGGCACGAGATCTGGAATTATCAGGGTCTGCAAGGTCCGGTGGTAAGCACTCCCATTATTTACGAAGGCAAAGTTATTTTCGGGGCTTGGGATAAACACTTATATGCTTTAAATACTGAAGATGGCTCCCTGGCCTGGAAATGGGACAACGGTTCTCAGAATCGCATGTTTTCGCCTGCCATGGTCATTCCAGTGGCGCATGAGGGGGTGGTTTATATAGTAGCTCCCGATCGCTATCTCACAGCCATTAATGCTGAAACAGGAACCTCCCTCTGGCGCTCGAACGAAGCTACTGTCCGTGAGTCTATAGGTATTTCTGAAGATAAAGATCTTGTTTATGGGAAGACTATGAACGACGAGGTCGTAGCCTTTAGAACCAATGCGGCAGCCCCTGAATTAGCGTGGAGAATGGACTGCGGGTTTGGCTATGATCATGTACCTTCCATGTTATTTGAACAGGACGGAGAAGTGGTCTTTGGCACGAGAAACGGTAGAGTATACAGCATAAATCCTGACACAAAAGCCATAAACTGGATCTATAAGATTGACAATTCAATGGTGAACACCATCAGGTTGATCGGGACCAACCGAATTCTGGCAGCAACCATGGATGGAAAAGTTGTGATACTGAAGTGGGAGGATTAGGACGTATGGTGGAGAAATAAAATTGATCTCAAGTCAGCTCCTCGAGCTGTTTCGCCATAAGTTGCTCATTCTCTTCGTCGAAACAAACAAAAATAACCTCCATACCCTTTCTTTTAAATAGGAATTCTGACACGACATCAATGGCTATTTTAGCTGCTTCGGCTTTGGGATATCCGTAAACCCCGGTGCTGATATTTGGAAAGGCAATACTCCTGCAGCCGTTTTCAAGGGCCAGTTCTAAGGAATTTTTGTAACAGTTACCTAGAAGGACAGCTTCATTTCTACTCCCTCCTTGCCAGACAGGTCCAACGGTGTGAATAACAAGCCGAGCCGGAAGATCTCCTGCGGTAGTCACCACAGCTTCTCCAGTGGCACAACTTCCCTGTCTGGCGACAATTTGTTTACAAGCCTCGAGGATTTCCGGCCCTCCCGCACGATGGATGGCCCCATCGACCCCACCGCCTCCCAGAAGAGAAGAATTGGCAGCATTAACAATGGCATCGGCAGTAACTTTTGTGATATCTCCTTTAATTACTTTTATCATGTTAGATCAGCATCTAATACGGAAAGAGACTTTATTCAAATTCTGCACAATCCTCAGAAGGCATATAAACCCCTCCACCCTGCTGATAAACCACGGAGGCACCGGAATGACCTACAAGTACAAGGGCTACTGAGCCCACGATCAATACCGCAAGAGTGAAGATTTTTAAAGGCTTTCTAAAGGTTATAAGGTTTCGGGGATATCCGAGAAGATCTGTTATGAGGGCCAAACTAAAGCACCAGGCGGTGAAATAGGCCATGTTCTCATGATCCTTGAGGACTGTGGGATCACAGATCTTTCTTGAAACTATGCCATCAGCCAGGCTGCCGGTGAATACAGCAATCCAAGCACTCAAAACGCCCAGAAAAAGCAGAATAGTACCCGATTTAGCCCATGCGGTATTTCGCCTGTTAAAGAATACTGCCTTGAACAACAGGGCCATCAGCAGCAGGGCGATTGGAAAATGGACGGACAGGGGATGGAAGATCTCCGTCCGCCAGAATTCCGGGACCTGTTCCATATTTAATCCAGAATACTAACTGAAATCGGGTCCAGTCTTTTTCCTTTCTTCTCCACTTCCACCTCTACATTCTGGCCTTCCTCAAGTTCAGAGAATTCGACCGTTTGCCCATTGCGGGTGAGGCTCGTCTGCTCCGTGAAATACAGCTCCAGGGTCTTTCCGTCTTCGGTGGAAACATAAATCTCGGTTTTTGAAGGTTCCACTTCTTTTACCGTCCCGCGATAAGTTCCTGATTCCACAACATCAGTGTTTTCTCCACAGGCCATCATTATCATCATCAGGCAAAAGGCCGCTACAGGTTTGATCAGTTTTGTGTACATAACAGTTATTGGTTTTTTCAATTGGACCTCTAATTTATGAAATATTCCGATAAAGGCATAAGAAAGCGGGGAAATGATAAAAGGAGGGATCAGTCTATACTGCCTAACCAGACATCACCAATTTTAAAAAGACAGTATTCTTCCCCCTGAAGGGATTTTTCCTTTCTATGGGGCCCGGCAAGCTTTTTCTTTACCCACCTCCGATTGGCATAATATTCCTGCAGAGAAATAAATTCCTCCGGAACCCCGATGGTCCTGCCGTCAATAAAATTTTCATAATATCCATGTTCCCAGGAAAACTCCTTTAATCTTTCCTCCAGGCTCCCATAATTTTTAGACGGAAATTCCTTCTTATCCTCTGGCAGGAAAAAAGTGTGGTCATAGAAATCAATTGCAGAGCGAGCGGCGCAAACTACCTGGGATTTTGAGAACTGCGGTTCGAAAACCCACAATTTAAGGTAGTAGGGCTCCCCTACGGCATCGAGTTCCTTTTTCCAGGCATGGTAAATATCCAGGAGGCCGGAAAGCATACGTTTTCGGGTTTCACCGTGGGGTTCGGCATAAGGTATATCACGAAATGCAAAAGTCGCATAGGGATGGATCCTGAACTTAACATATTTCTGATTTACATAATCTGCGTCGATATCCAGAGAATTTCTTCGCCACTCATCTATTTCCTTCCAAATTCTTTTATGTCCCCGGATTTTTGGTTTTCTCATAGTGTTTCCTTCTTCTTATCCCCCATCCTTACCATCTTCCAAAATTGCTCTGGATTTTCTGGAAAGGGCAAATAAAGTTCCTGTTCATTTTTGAAATTAGTTTCTGATGAAGGAACCAGGGCATAAATATAATTTAACAGTTCCGCTGATGTGAAGGTAGTTCTGAAATCAGGTCGCACCTCCCCAGTGTTGGCAAAACAAACCTTTCCGTTTGTCACCGCTCCCCTTTCGAAATTTAGAGCAAGTTTATTTTCAAGTTCAGATATAACAGAAGGATTAAATGTAAACTCCTGCAAGGTGACCTCTCCGGCAGCAATAACTGACCAGGAGGAGGAATTCTCCTTTAGCCGAACGCCTTTCAGGGTTTCGCTGAAACTGGTCGGGAAATTCAGATTATGGAGAAATTCAGAAAGAAGTTTCAATGGAGAAAATAATGCAGTATTAGACAATCGTAATTATACAGGAAGGGGACCTTCATTCCCAGATCCCTTGCTCTTGGTAAAAATGGCCACAATAGCTGAAGTCAGTATTCCCATGATAGGCGCAAAGATCAGTCCCTGTTCCATATAATTATTATAACTGAAAAACGCCTCGGCCTCTTCCCTTTTCATCCTTCCCGTTTCCACCGCATAATCAATGGCATTCGGAAAATACTCAGGAGTTATAAGAAAGCTGGTAATATACTGGGTGAAGGGGCTGAGAATAGTCACAAAAAGAGTTACAAGTAATCCACAAATCAAGCCTTCCTTATAGCTCATTGTGCCACGATAGTAGTTCCTTCTTTTATCAAGAAGGGCAAATACATAAATTCCTACTGCAACAATGGCAAATAAATTTGTGTAAACAGCATGTTGATCAATATGTTCCCCGTGAAGTCCGAACAGTTTTTCCAGGAACATCCAGAGAAGACCTACAGCCACGAAAATCAGTGCCCATTTAATTTCAATCTTAATACTTTTCATTTGGTTTTTTTCTAATAATGACTGGTACTAAATTAACATGAATATAGATAATAAACCTTTTTTCAAAGAAAATTTCTCACCATAACGGGTTTATAAAATAGCTGTGATGGTTTTAATGTATTTTTAGGTTTAAATTATTGAGAATGAGGTGGCGGTAAAAGTCTGCAGGTTAAAAAACAAACCAGAAAAATGTGTAGGGGAAGGTGTTAAATTCAAGTCCAATATTGTATATTCGTTTTTAGAACCCAATAATTATTTATTTTTGGCCCTGCAGTTATTGTTAAAATTTTCACCCCTCACCTATATAAAGTGCTATTGTTGTTTTAGTTGCATAAAAATGTAAGTCTGATCTGGCTATGGAACTAAAAAATAAACATATTTTTCTAGCTGCTGTCTTCTGCCTCTTCAGCCTATTCCTATTTGCCCAGTATCCTCCAGAGCCTCGAATGGACGGAGGAGTTCCTGGTCAAGGTCCCCCATGTGCAGATCAGGTTGATGACGGAGATTCGTCTACCCAACCACCACCTCCCGGTTTATGCCTTTCAATAAATACCTATATTTATCCTTTGCTGCTGCTTGGAATCGTATTTGGGGCTTATAGGATTATAAAGGTAGAAAATGCAAAAAAAACCATTGGGGAGTAGCGAACTTTTGTTTAACCTTTGACATTTAACTCCGCAAGCCGCTTCACATATTTCCCTATCACATCAAACTCCAGATTGACCCTGTCTCCTGCTTTCAGAAACTGAAAACTGGTATGTTCAAGAGTATAGGGAATAATAGCTACACT
>CAMPJY010000061.1 GCA_946887025.1 uncultured Salinimicrobium sp. | reverse complement strand
CAACAGCCGATGGGAACATTTTGCGGAAAACGAAGAGTACCTTTCCATCTTCGATACAGAAATGTTAGACCTCACCAGAAAAATTTTCGGGGAGATCGCTCCGTTGCGCTTTTTCGAACACCGGAACCACTCCATAGGAGTGGAATCTATGTAGAATCTTCAATCTCGCTGCTGGAACTCCAGCAGTCAGGGAAATAAAAAAGCCGTGAAGCAGCTGTAACAAAAGAGACAAAGCCTCGTCTATTATCAAATACCTAAAATATGATTAAAATCATACCCAGATATCTAATTTTCAGGTACCTTTGCATCGTCAAATTGAAAAATCAATAATTGCTAATTATCAACTGGATTCAATCGGAAAAAAATTCCAAGGATATGAAATCAATGAAAATCAGTAACAGCAGGCTATTACCACTCGTGTTTCTACCATTCCTGATCGCTTCCTGCAAGAGCGAGCAGCAACCCATCGCTTTTGGTCATGACTCGTGCAGTGTCTGTACCAAACCCATTGACAATCCCGCCATCGCTGCCCTTGCAGTAAGTACAACGGGAGAGCAATTCAATTATGACTCCATCGAATGTCTGATGCAGCATCTGAGCCAGGAAGAAAAGGAAATGTCTATAATAAAAGTTGCAGATTATCAGCATCCCGGCTTTATGCTTGACGCCCTGAATTCTCACTACAAAATTGGCGACGTCTCCGAAGAGACTGCCAGATTAACTGCGCTTCGACATAACAGGGCCAACACCCTTTGCTGGAAAGAACTTCAGGCGCAAACGCAGAATTCTTCCGCCTACTTCTCGCAGAGCGCCTCCTCAGAGGACGGCAATCTGCCGCTTAACAGAGGATAAACAGCTGGAATTCCAGTTTTGAAAATATGGAGGCACTCTTCCAGGGTGTCTCCTTTTCTTTTAATAGATGCGGATTCCCTTTATTTCAGCGCCTTGTCGAAAATCCTCCTTTTCCAGGGGAGTCATCACCCCGGAAACCTCCACTTCTCCGGTAAAATCCTCTTCCCCCAGCAGGAATTGTGCCTTTAAAGCCTCAGCTTCCAAGACATACCTGTTGCTCACATAGGTGTACCACAATTTATAATTAGGATAGGCGTTTATGAATTCTTCGAGACTGGAACCTATTCCTATTCCCTCTGCAGTCGTGAATTTATCAGAAATCAGCCGCATTTCCCCAATTTTTCCCGAGGGCTCCCCGGTAGCCGGTTCAATTGATGGAAGCAGCTCCAGGAGCACCTCATCCCCCTGACGGACCACATAGACGATTTCCTCCGTTGGTCCCTCCTCCGTGGTACGGGTTTGTTGGGTTTTCGAAATGCTATAATTTTCAGGCGAAGTGGGAATGGGATCGGCAAGTTGAAAATCCCCAGCGGCTTTATTTTCTATCAGAAAATTTTCATTATCGATTGATACCTCCTCCAACTCCCTTGTCTGCTCCACAGGTTCGGAATTCTGGCTGTTTTCCCCATTTTGCTTCCCGTCATTACAGGATAGCATCAGAAAACCTGGCAGCAGGTATAACAGATATGCACTCTTCATAAGATTCTTTTTCCTAAAGATAAGGTATTTTGCCCGGAACAGGTCCGAGGCAACTCTTGGTTAAAATCATAACACTAACAGATTTGAACCATATCACAACCATTATTTAATGGTTGTGATATGGTTGTGATATGGTTCTGACATGGTTTTAAGTTGGTTCTGAAGCATACCTGTCCCGGCCCATTCCCGGAGCCATTAGGACCCAATAAACATGATCAGGAGCCCCAGGACTGGATTTCTTCCTCGCTCCATAAGGTGGGGAAGAACTTTCGTTGCTGGAATTTGGGGTGCAGGTATTTCTTCCATTCCGATCCTCCCGTAGCTGCCTTGTTTTCCCCTTTCTTGTCAAGGTAGTGCTGGGCAGTCTTCAGGTGCATCATCGGCCAGTCCACGTTATAGATCCTGTCGAATTCCTTTACTTTCTGAAGCAGGGTTTCTGAAGGATTTTCCAGCTGCAGCACTTTATCTTCAAAAGTATTTCCTGAAACCTTCCCTGCAGTCAGTATGAATTCGTCCAGATACTTTTCTTCAAAAAGTCTTAAGGTCAGGGTCTTTTTCCCGGTGGCTCGATTATGCCCGGCATCCTTCCAGTACATGTGTTCGAAGTAATCCTCCCGGGAAGGATTTGCTGGAAGCCGCTTTTTCCCCTCGGCGTTGATAAGGTTTTCAAGCCGGGTGCAGTAGATCTCAATCAGCCTGAACTGCGCACTTTGAAAGCCGCTTGCGGGTGCAAGGGTGGTCCGGAAAGCATTGTAATCATCGTAATTCATCCCTACTGTCATCACATCATAAGAAGTGATCAGCATTCCGGTATAGCGGTTGATCCGGTTTATTTTCTCGAGCAGGAACTCCTCTGAAGGGCTTGCTTCCTCGGTGATCTGCTTTACCTCGTGTAGCACCAGTTTGAGCATGAGCTCCACCATCTGGTGATACATGATAAAAATTTCCTCATCCTTAAAATCTGTCCTTGGGTTCTGAAGGGAGAGCAGCGTGTCCACCTGAATATAATCCCAGTAGGTGATTGGCCTGGCATGCAGCAGACCCTTTAGATAGGTCTCCGGATTTTCCCCCAGTTGCTCGTATTTCTCGTGGATGCTTTTGTGTATGTCTTCAGATAAGCTCATTAGAATCTTTATTAGATTCCAAAGATAATGAGACTATTGACTATTACTATTTTCAGTGGAAGAAATCCGTTGGGAAAATAAGGCCCGAGAAGAAATACCCTCAGCTGGACCGGAACAGGAAAGTATTCAGATAAAAACGCCTTTCTAGTTGATAGGGTAGGTCAGATTATAACCCACGCAGTTCCCTTTCCCACTCAGATTATAGGTAGCTGTGGCCTCCACCTCACAGCCCGGATATTCCACCCGGACACTGTGGGAAGCCAGGCTTGTGACTATTTTTATCAGCCTTCCTTCTTCGGGTTCCGTCAAACAGTCAACGCCTCCGGAATTATAGTCTTTGGTTAGCCTGCCAACCTCCTTATCATCCAGATAAATTATCACAGGGCCACATTGGCTGACTACGTTCTGGGAATAAAAGAGAAAATAGCCCACTTCCGTTTCGTCACCCTCTTCCAGGGCATAACCTACTGATTCAATATAGGATTCCTCATTGCAGCCGGAGAACAACAGTATGGAGAGTAGCAACAGCAGGGTTTTAATTGATTTCATTCGGGTAGATTTTTAGTATCGTACTTTAAATTTTATGAATCAGGACTTTTTTCTGGTAGTTCCTATAGTCCAGGTTTTTCCAACATTTACCATCACCAGATCCCGATCGGTATAAGTGTACATGAGATGTTCTGCCTTTCCGGCCACCGGATAGTTCTTGGAATAAAGTGCTGAGACGGTAATACCCCCCGGGAAAACGGCCTGAACACCAGTTGATAAAACCGGTTTCTTCATATCGTAGTTCTGGTAAAAGGAAGGTTTTTCCGCATAGACCAGCATTCGAAGATACCCATCATTCCATTCATCGGAAATATTTATATGCAGTCCTCCCCCTACTTTTATAGTCGAATAGTTGAAATCTCCTGTCAGAATACGTTCTGTGGGAGGAAGGTAATATCCATATTCATCGGCCGTTGCTGAGGCTGCCACGTCCTGATCATATTTATAGCTGGCTGAACGGGTGTGATAATCGGCTTCTACCGTCAGTTTCACGGCTTTTATTCCCAGATTCAGCTTAAAATTCCCTCCAAAGGAGAACAGGGAATTGCTATAACCCAGCATTGGCAGGACCCCTACCATTCCATCCCCCGTTATGGCAACATCCCAGAATTTACCGCGATTTATCCACCAGTCGAATCCTGCTACAAAAGGCATGACCATTACTGTTTCTGCAAAAGTCTCGGGAATTTTCCCTTCTGAAGGCACATCGTTGGCGACCACGGGAATGCTGGCAAAACCGGTAAAGGTGAAAAAGTTGAGCCCCATGGTATTGTTGGCGTATAATTCGGTACTCTTGGATTCATCAAACATGGCACTCATAGCAATATTGGTGGTGTATCCGGTAACAGCGTTGTCCATACTCAGTTGCTGGTCTGCCTGATTGAGCCTGTTTTCGAAATCATACTGCCGCTGTATCGCATTGGCTGAATTCTCTACAGTACTGTTCAGATTTGGATACAAATAGTCCTGGGTGAGTACATGATAGGAAATGGCAGCGCGGTCGTGATTATCCCGCATCCGATTCACAATTTTATATGCTCGGGCCGTTTCCACATCCTGTTGCCGGGCCACCTCGAAATCCCTGCTCATTCGGATCTCTGACTTTTGTAGATCAATCATTTCGTTGATCATATCTACCTTTTTAAGCAGATATTCGTGCTGAGCACTGTTGTAGTCGGTATATTGAATGGCTTCGATAAAAAAGTATTTGGCAGCATCCAGATCCCCCTCCTGCTGATACAACAGGTTCTGATGTTCCTCCCAGGCCTCCTGTCGACGTGGCTCATTAAGATCGTCGCGGAACTCCTCCATGTACGGATTAGAATCCCACCACTCCTGTTTAATTTCCAGCGCCTCATAGGGATTGACACTTAGGGCCTTTTCAAAAAACTTCTCGGCTTCCCTTAAATTTTTAAGGTACAACAGGGGGTTATAGGCCATCTGGTTTTCCATTTCCCCTATTCTTGAATCATCATGAACCCTGCGGTCTTCTTCTTCCCGCTGTATTCTTTCCTCCTCTTCCTGTTGCTGGCGTTCTCTTTCCCTCTGCTGGGCCTCCAGCATCTCTTCCCTTTCCTTTTCAAGCTTGCGTCTTTCCTTGCGTTCCAGGTCCTCCAGGATACGCTCTTCCTCTTCCTCCTTTTGTCTCTGAATCTCTTCCTCTCTTTCTCGGAAAGCTATTTCGGCCTCTTCTTTCTGGCGTTCCTGTTCTGCCAGTAGCTCCTCTTGCTTTTGTGCCTCCAGCCGTTGTTTTTCCTTTAGTTCCTGCTCCTGCTGTCTTTTTACTTCCTCAATTTTCTGATCCATGTACCTTGCCTGTCTTTCGGCAGAAGAATTATCCACACCCATGGAAGAGGCACTATTATAATAGGAAAGGGCCTGGGCATAATCGCCCTGTTGCGCCGCCTTTTCAGCGAGTTGCATGATGCCCTCAAAGCGATCACGATTTTCCTCCTGTGCCAGCTGCTGCTTTATCTTTTCAGCCTGGGCTTTGGGATGCGAATCGGCTAGATGATGAGCAGCCGCAGAATAATAGGCCTTCATCGCTTCCTCCAGCTGGTTGGAACGAAAAAGGGCATCTGCCTTTTGAACCAGCTCCTCATACTCTTCCCTATCCTTTTTTTCCCGTTCGTATTTGAAGATCAGATCCTGAAAATTCATCCACTGGGTCACCGGCTTATAATTGAAATCACTGAACCCGGTCGCTACCAGTCTCCAGTTCGCTCCCTTTGCCATGGCTGGGGAGGTCTGGAACTTGTAGAAATCTCCTGTCAGAAGGCTGAGGTCATTCCGGGCGGAAATGGAGTAGGTAAAGCTGCCCTGCTTGGCACTGCCATAATAAATGTCGAAGTGCACCTTCGGATAATCCGCCCCTGTCTTCTCAAGTAATTCAATCAGTCCCGGCACCTCTCTGCCGTACTTCCTGTTCTTGTAAATGAAGCCGGCCCCTGTATTAAATCGTATCTGCGAAAAGGACACGGAAAATAATACATAATCCTCCCCTCCCCACACCCGGTAGTGCAGATCGGCCGATCCACTCGCCGGGCCTTGTTCATCCGGAATCAGGGGGGCTGTCAGGCTCCCCCCTTCCTGCAATACCTTTTGTGCAAGTAAGGCCTGAAAATTCAGGAAGGATAATATGATCAAAATGAATTTGAATTTACCTGAAAAAGTAAAAACAGTAGAAGTAATTTTTCCCATAAGATGCTCGATTCTCCAGGCCTGATAATCAGCATTCCGGAATTCGCGCGCAAACATAGAGACACTTCTTCAAAACCACAATAGCAGAAGAAAAGTTAAGTGTTAAATTTTTAACAGCTAAGGATTTCTAATTTCTTTCCATAGAGGAAAAGGATGAAGACCTCTCATTATGGTGACAGTTGAGAAAAAGTGTTTTCCTACATTTAAAAGGAGATGCTGAGTCCAGAATAGATGGCCATATAATAAGGACGTACTCCGGTTTCCTCGCTAAAGGAATCCAGCTGGTATTTGAACATGGGTTCCAGGCTCAGGCGGAATTGCGGTGCCAGCTGGTAATCCAGTCCCAGTCCGACATTGGCGCTGAAGTTCAAATTCTTCAGACTCTCCGACTGCCCCAGATCTGTGGTTCGAACACCGGTATCCATGCTCAGATTGTTCTGGTTCAGGAAAAGGGTGCTTCCCCCGGCAATCAGGTTTAAACCTATCTTACTGTCCAGGAGTCGGTATTCTACTTCCACGGGCACCTCAATAAAATTCATTTCCTGCTGAAGATCCCCCGTAACAAAACTGGAGACAAGACTGGGATCCTTTTTTTCATCGAACAAGTTTCCGGAATTCATGACGGCAGCCATCGGGACATTCGGCTTGCTGAAAGAAAGGTCCAGTTTACTGATCCCGGAGCGGATCTTTATTTTATCGGAAACCTGGTATGCAAGGCTGATTCCGTAAGAAATAGAAACTTCTCCAGAAGACTCAGCGCCTCCCATAGTAGCACTTACGGCGTTCTCGCCTCCCTTTTCATAAAAAACCGGGGCTACCCTCGTGGAAATACTCAACCTGCCAGTTGCCGCTTCTTCGGGGTCTTCCTCTGAAGGAGAAAGTTCAGCAGCCAGCTGCCTGGCGAGAGCATTCTCTTCCTGGATTTCATCCACTGGTAATTCTTCCCGGGCGTCGGGTTGTGAAGAAACTTCTTCGACGTTCCCTGCCAGGACAATCTCATTTTTATAAGCAGGTTCAGATTCAGCAGCTTCGGTAATAATTGATTGCTGAACCACTTCTCCCCTATTTTCTGTAACCATTTTCCCCAGGGAAGAATTCTGAGCTGAAGTTTCAGTAAAAGCCAAAGTAGATTCCTCTTCATTTATGCCATCCTCATGGGAAGGCTTATTCGGGGAAGAATTCTCCCTTTGGATCATATCCTGCAGGCTCATGGAAACTTCCAACATGGTTTCGGTGAAACTGGAAGAGGATAAGCGTATCGTATTGTGTATATCCTGACGGCTGACAGAATTGCTCAGCTTAGGGGCACTGGTTTCTGTAGAGAAGAAATTGAAGCCAAGTGACACCAGCAATAATAGGATGGCCGCTGCACCGGCATAGCGGAACCAAAAAGGGAAGAATCTTTTCTTCTTTTCCTGCTCGGGAAGCCTGGAAAGAATATTTTCCCAAGCCGCCTCCGGTGGGGCAGCCTCCGCATTCTCAAATTTGCGGAGATATAATTTATCTATGTTCTTTCTGGTACTCATAATTAGCGCGCAGATTTAAGTTGAAGATGGGCCTCCACGCTTTCCTGGAGCTTCAGCCGGGCCCTTGCCAGATTTGATTTGGAGGTCCCTGTACTGATCTTCAGCATCTCAGAGATCTCCTGATGCGAAAATCCCTCCATTACATATAAATTGAATACATGCCGGTACCTTTCAGGCAACTCCTGAATGAATCGGATGAGCTCCGATAGTTCCACCTGTTCCTCATCCACGTCAAAATTGTCTTCGGTATCTTCGATAAGATCCTCGTCAACACTTAAATAGACCGTCCGGGAGCGATACTTCTTCATGGCTGTGTTGATCATGATCCTGGTCATCCAACCCTCAAAACTGCCTTTTCCTGAAAACTGGTCCAGGTTTTCAAAGATCTTCAAAAAACCGTCCTGCAAAGTATCCTGTGCCTGCTGGCGGTCGCTCGAAAACTTAAGGCACAACAGGAAAAGCTTTCCGCTGTACTTGCGGTAAAGCTCTTCCTGGGCCTTTCTGTCCTGTAGCTTACACTTTTTAATAAGTTGATTTAAACTCACAGGGAGGTTTTAAAATTATTCTTCTTCTTCCAGGTCGGGTGCGCCTACAGGAACTTCCACGGTTTCAAAAATGCTTTCCCCTGTGGAATCCACTCCTGTCCAGAAATAGAAGGTGTAGGGTTCATCTTCATCAACGTTAATGGTGAATTGAGTGGTCTCAACCAGCTCCGTTTCATCTTCCATTTCCAGAGTACATTCTTCGCTGTCCACATCATAAGAAACTACTCCAGCCACATAAATGTCCCTGCGCTCGTCCCCAATATTGCCACCCCGGGTCAAATTAAGCCCCACAGGCTGATGACACAAATCGGGCAGGAGATAACTCACCTCCACGGTATAGGTCTTGCCCTTTTCAAAATAAGCCGGAAGATCATTTTCGCTCACCTCGGCTAAGGTAGAAAGAACAGTTGGACCATCATCTTCCATGCTACAGCTGTAAAGGGTGATCACACTCAATAGTAAAAGGATTGATTTTTTCATTTTTCTGTTTAAATTATTAGGTTCTCTTTCCTATATGACCCGCCGGACCCAAAAGGTTGCGTGACAAAAGTAAAATTATTTCTGAGAGCTTTACCGGATCAGGATATGACTTTGGATTACAGGCTTTTCAGCCCCAACTTCCATTCCATATTTTCCGATTAAAAGGAAGGAGAATTAATCAGAAACCTCCCTATAGTTTATACCCGATCTTCAACATCAGGGTCCGGGGCTGAATGAAGATCCGCTGATCGGTGATCAGAAATTCACTGAAACTACTGGAGTTCCTGTAATCCACATCGAAAAGGTTCCTGACGTTGATTTCAAAGCTCCAGGGACTGTCTTCCTGGTTGTAAAAAAGGCTGGCATTTCCCAGCTGAAAATGGTTGGTCTCATTGTTATCCTTATCCTGATAATAATTGTAAGTATAGTCTGCCTTTAGTATGAAGTCGTTGAGGAAGTCATATTCCAGTTCAAAATATGGATCTATCCTAACGAAATCACTGTTGAATTCGTCTGAGGAGAATTTGCTGAAATCCTGTCGGTACCCCAGCTCGATATTCGGAAGTTTTTTGAATCTGGTTTCTGTCTTTATGGTATAGCCGAAATTCCGGGAGTGATAGTCGGTGCTGATGTCATTGATAATACGGGAATAATCAGAAAGACTCATGCTCCCGCTCAGACTGAACTTCAGCTTTCCCCATTGCTTTGCCGCGGAAGCTGCCCCAAAATAGGTGTCCTCAGGCTGGTCGGAATAAATAAGGCTGCTTATCTGGTCTATCCCCTGCAGCCTGGTGGAGCGTTTTATGGACCTGAGCCTATGGGTATAACTAAGGCTGGCATTGACGAACAGACCCCTGTACATATTGAACTGATAATACCTCAGCGCAAAGGAGTGGGACAGGGCGTTTTCAAGCTCCTCATTTCCCATGGAAATCCGGTTGAAACTTTCCAGGCGAAGTCGGTTCGCATAACTGCTGGCATCGTCGAAGCCGGATTTGAGATTGTAGTCGAAATTCAGATGTTCGGAAGAATTGAATTCGTATTTCAGCATCAGGGCAGGCAGGAGCACAGATTTTTCCCGGTCCACTATTTCTTTTCCGAATTGCGATACCCTCCAGAAATATTGATGAAAAGTAAGCTCCGGCTTGACTATCAGATCCCCCAGCTTGACCTTATATTCCAGCCCGGTATATACATCCCATAACCGGAATCCCAGATCATTATTAAATCCGCTATCCTGAAAACTCCTGCTGCTTCCATCTTCGAAAAGCTGATAATCCAATGTCCCGAATTCCTGGTCGAAAAGGTTGATCCCCGCCTTCGGATAAAGATGATTCAGATTATCCAGCACCCAGTAATGCTTCAGGTCTATCCTGGTATCGTGAATTCTCGAACTGCTGTGCTGCAGCAAATGAAATATATCCCCTTCCGCTTCAAAAGGAATGATGCCTGAAAAGACAGGCCTGTCGAAGAACCAGTCATTCCGGTTCCTGCTGTCTTCATAGGTATAAGTTGCAGTGAGGGTAGAGGTATGCTCGTAGGAAAACTGTTTGTTATAACTCAGGAACTGGTTCAGCTCCACATTTTCCGGATCCTGAAGGGCGCGCGTCTGATGCACTCCCTCCGGACTTTGGGACAACAGTTCCTGCTCTGCATCTCCTTCTGAAGTCTTAACGGTGGCATCATAAATAACATCAGTTTTTGCATCAGGCCTGTACCGTAATTTCAGTTTGCTCAGGGTAAAGAAAAGTTTATTGTCCAGGCTTGTTTCCCTGAATTCATCCAGTCCGGTTTCAGTAAGGTACCTGATCTCATTAGTTGTCATGGTTTCCACCCGTCCCCCCGATACAATGGAATATGCGTCGAGCTGCAGGGATTCGGAGATCTCCCGTGAAAGGCTGCCCGCCCCAAATTCATTCCGATTATAGACAAAATCCTCCTGCCCCAGAAATTGCGCAAAATCACTTTTGAAAATATTGGATACTGCAGCAGATCCTTCCATCAATCCCGTATATCCTCCCTCGAAATTGATGTAGTCACTCATCGTGAAGGATTTCTCCCCAATGTTATTGAAATCCCCGATTACATTCACCGCTGTCTTTGGGCTGTAATAAAAAAGCGTGGGATCGAAAAGATAGCGATCTTCAATCCCTGCGCCGGCCTCCAGGTCCCCAAACATAAAATTCTTCTTCCCTTCCTTCAGTTTAATATTCAGGGCCATCTGATCACTGTCACTAAGGTCTTTCAGGAAAGCTACTTCACTGTAATTATCAAGCGCCTGTACCTCCTCTACCGCATCGGCGGGAATATTGTTCACTCCCAGTTTGGCATCTCCTGTAAAAAAGGTCTTGCCTTCCACCATCAGCTTGGTCACCTGCTTTCCGTTGATGGTCACATTTCCCGCACGATCCACTTCTACCCCTGGCAGCTTTTTCAATACCTCTCTCAATTTGCGCTCTTCCCCGGTCTTGAACTGCTCCACCCTGTAAGTAATGGTATCTTCCTTGACAATCACCGCCATCTCCTGTTCAATAATGATCTCCTCAAGGGCTTCCACAGTTCTGAATAAAATGAAATCCTTTTCGGTATTTTCAGATATGCTCAGGGTATCTACGAGTTTTGAAAATCCAAGATGTATTACCTCCAGCCGATACTGCTTTTCAGAAGTCAGGTCCAGGCGGTACCTGCCCTGCTCATCAGAAATAGCAAAATTAATGGAAGCTTCACCACCCAAAGGACTGGCGATGATATTGGTATGGGGAAGTGCCTGATGAAGACTGTCACGAACCACCCCTTTCAGCTCCACCTGCTGGGCGTACAAGTTTTCTATGCTGAAGAATATCCCAAAGAAGAAGATCAGCATTATACGGAAGGAAATAAGCCGGGAAACGCTCAAAGTCAATTTGGGGTTCGTGAAATGGAAAGTTAAATAAAAAACCTAAACCCAAAAGCCGGTTGATCTATTCGATCCCGTGAAAACTCTTGAATTTTCCCCCCAGCCCGGCCATGATTGCCTGATATTCCTCCTGGCTCACCAGGTCGCCTTTAGAAGGTTTTCTTATCTCTACGTCTTTTTTACCGATGTCTATTTTTGTAGCAAAATAGTGATCCCTGTTATTGGTCATTTCGAGGATCAGCCCCGGGAGGCCTCCATAACCTTCGGGACCGAAAGGAATGGGGATTTCCGGAGCAAACCATGCCACAAGCTCACGAACAAGTTTTTTTCCCGGCCGGGAAGAGGTCAGTGTTTTTGTGGCCACTGCCTTACGACACATGTATCCTGAAATCATTTTGGTTTCCCCGGTAATTTTCCAATCGGTCGGTTTTGATTGAATAATGAAGGATCGCCCCCCGACTTCCAGTTCCTGAAATCGATTATTGTTTTGGACATTGGTGTAAAACAACCCTGTAATGGACTGGATCTTATTTACCAGCCCCTTTTCTTTGCCAAGAATATCTTCAGCGTAATAATTGGAAGTCCCTGCACGAAAGGTCAGGGTATAATCCACCTGTTTCTGGGCTTCCACTATCTGCTGAGTAAATGAGGAGAACCTTTCATACCTTTCCGGATCGGTTTCCTTCAAATCCTCAAAAGGTTCATTAGTGAGCCTTAGCTCTTTTTTATAAGATACCTGCCCTGCAATTTCCTGCGCGAGAGTATTTCCCGGCATCAGAAGAAGCAGGAGGGGGACAAAAAGAATTTTAATCATAATTTAATTTTGAGGAGGATTAATCTACTCGGCACAATATACTTCATAGTACCAATTGGTCATGAAATATTCCCGGTCCCGATCCCCATCTCCTTGTCTGGTGCCATAATCCCAGGCAGCTTTTGTGCATTCCTCATCTTCGGGAGTCCCTGGTTCGGTTGTAAGGGCGGCCTCCTCGGCCTTTGTATTCATGGAAAATACAAAGAACACGGCAATAATGGTAAATAACTTTTTCATGGCTCATCGGGTTTAGGTTAAGTTCTTCTTAGATCTGAAATTCTTTATTTTCCACAGCACTTCCAGGGGGCAACTGGCAATTACTTATTATTTATGGAAAGTAAAAAGCTATCAAAATGAAAGCTCAAATTAGTAAAATAAGTCCCCAATGGGGTTAAAAGAATCTTAAAAGATTAATTGCAAAATAATTAATGAACATCGTTTCCTGTTTATGTAGAAATATCTATTTTTGGCTAATTATCAAGAATCTCAAAAAAGGAGATAGCAACCTGCAGAACGAGCAAGGTGCTGAAGCGATAAGCCATTCCGGAAAAAACGTTGAATTCCTGCGATAGCCTTTTTCCTTTTTTGAGTCAGATCTGAAATTTCCCGGTAGGAAATATTGATCCTGTTGTTATTGTGTTAACCATAAACTTAATATATGCACCCCGAAACCGAAGCTATCAGAACCCAAATCCCCCGATCCCAGTATGCCGAACATTCTGCCCCGGTATACCTCACTTCCAGTTTTGTCTTTGACGATGCCGAAGAAATGCGCGCTTCCTTCTCGGAGGAATTGGACAGAAATATTTATAGCAGATTCACCAATCCTAATACCACAGAATTTGTCGAAAAGATGGTGAAACTTGAAGGAGCCGAAGCGGGAACTGCCTTTGCAACGGGAATGTCGGCAGTTTTCTCTACCCTGGCTGCCCTGCTCAACAGTGGGGACCATATCATCTCTGCCCGTTCCATCTTCGGTTCCACGCATAGCCTTTTTGGAAAATACTTTCCTAAGTGGAACATCAGCCACAGCTATTTCCAGGTGGAGGAACCTCAGAAGATCGAAGAACTTATCACTCCGAACACCAAAGTCATTTTTGCGGAAACCCCTACCAATCCGGGAGTTGATATTCTTGATCTGGAGCTGTTAGGTAAGATCGCAGAAAAACACGGGCTGCTACTTATCATCGACAACTGCTTTGCCACTCCCATTCTTCAGAATCCCATAAAATATGGAGCTCATCTGGTAATACATTCGGCTACCAAGCTTATTGATGGTCAGGGTCGTGTTTTGGGTGGCGTTACCGTGGGCAGGGCTGATCTCATTAGGGAGATCTATCTCTTTGCCCGCAACACCGGACCCGCCCTGTCGCCTTTCAATGCCTGGATCCTTTCAAAAAGTCTGGAGACCCTGGCAGTACGCCTGGAAAAGCATTGCCAGAATGCCTTACAACTTGCCGAATTTCTCGAGGAAAACTGTCATATAAAGGAAGTGAAGTATCCTTTTCTTCCTTCCCATCCACAGTATGAAATTGCCAGAAAACAGATGAGCCTTGGGGGCAACATCATTTCTTTCGAAATAAACGGAGGGCTGGATGCAGGAAGAAAATTTCTGGACAGATTACAGCTCTGTTCCCGTACCGCCAATCTTGGTGACACCAGAACCATTGTCACCCATCCAGCCTCAACAACCCATGGGAAACTTTCAGAAGAAGAGCGATTGGAAGTAGGGATCACCCCCGGATTAATACGCATTTCTGTTGGGCTCGAACATATAGAAGATATTCTGGCTGATATTTCACAGG
>CAMPJY010000060.1 GCA_946887025.1 uncultured Salinimicrobium sp. | reverse complement strand
CTTCCAACAGAGGTCTGGCCGGTGCCTTCAACACCAACATCATCAAAGCCGTGAAGTATCTTGCCGGGGCTCATTATGCCGACAAGAATGTAGAGGTGATGACTCTTGGTAAAAAAGGAAACGACATTCTGTCGAAGTCTTTCAAGGTTTACAAGAACAACAACGCTATCTATGATGATCTGACTTTTGATAATGTTGCTGAAATCGCGGAAGAACTGATGCAGCTGTTTGTGGATGGCAAGTATGACAAGATCGTCATCGTGTACAACCAGTTCAAGAACGCTGCTACCCAGGTGGTGATGAATGAACAGTTCCTGCCCATTCTTCCTCCTGAAGAAGTGAACGAAAATGTATCCCTGGATTACATTTTTGAACCTTCAAAAGAAGAGATCGTTTCCGAACTGATCCCTAAGTCCCTGAAGATGCTTCTGTATAAAGGCCTGAGAGACTCCTTTGCTTCTGAGCACGGAGCCCGAATGACTGCCATGCACAAGGCTACCGATAATGCGACTGAGCTGAGGGATGCCCTTAGATTGTCATACAACAAAGCCCGTCAGGCTTCCATTACCAATGAGATCCTTGAGATCGTAGGAGGTGCCGAAGCGCTTAACGGATAAAACAGCAGGGGAGAAAATACCCAGGATATTTCAAGAAAGCCTCACAATATGTGGGGCTTTTCTTTTGGTTATAAACCAAACCTAACAGGTTTTTGAAACCTGTAAGGTTTATACCCGCTCCCAATCAAATAAGGGTCAAATAAGGGTTAAATTAGGGTCAAATAAGGGTTATCTAGGGGTTGAACCCTTATTTGCCTCTTATAGGACTTCTATCTGGCTCTTATTTAACCTTTAAATGATTTGGACCAGCTACTTCGTCTCCTTCTGCTGAAAGTCAGGGTTTTATGAATTATCTTTCCACTATTGTTCAATTATCCTGCCTTTGGTCCCAAAATTGTTTGTTAATTTTAGGAACCAAACCCCTATAGCATGAAAAGCTTTTTAAAATACTTTTTTGGAATGTTCGCGGTGGTGAGCCTGTCAGGCTGCGCCAATGGCAAAAAACTTCAGGAGGAAGCTCCTGTGGCTTTCCAGCCGGCCTATTACACCATTCATCTGGCGCAGGATGATTCCAACGACTCCAGAATGAATTTTTATTTGCCTACTGAAGACTTCCTTCAGAAAGAGGTGCAACTGGACAGCGTATATTTCAGGAGCAGAAAGGCAGCTCTGGTTGCTGAGGGGGAAGGATCCAATCTGTATGTGGCATATTTCGACCTTCCGGGCAAGGACGAGGACTTTGTTATGCACGTCGATCTCAGGAAGGAATACGGAAACAAGGTGCCGGTGCTGGAAAATATCCCATTTGATCTCAAAGCAGATGAAGCTGTTGTTGTGTACAGCAAAAATGGGGAAACTGGTTATTATAAGCTCCAGGGGGTTAAGGAAAAAGGTTCCGACCAGGATAAATAAAAAGACCGTATTTTATTCGGCATTAGAAAAGGCTGAAGTACATTTGTGCTCTAACCTCCTCAAACAAAACAGGATTGGGTCTCTTTCAGAAGCTATTTAAACAGACTGTAATTTACGGAGTGGCAACGGTAGTGCCGCGGATGCTGACCTTCCTGTTGATGCCCCTGTATGTGGCGGTTCTGGATTCGAGCGCGGACTATGGGGTGGTGAGCGTGATCTTCGCCTGGGTGGTGCTGTTCAATGTGCTGCTTGCCTATGGAATGGAAACCTCCTTTTTCAGGTTTTTTCACAACAAAGAGCACAAGGAGGGAGTGGTAGCCACCTCCGCGATATCCATACTGATTTCGACGGTTCTGTTTGTGATTTTGGGTTTCCTTTTGATCGGTCCCCTCTCTGACATTACCAACATTGCTCCCCGCTATTTTAAATTCATTATAGGCATTCTGGCGCTGGATGCGCTGGTTATCATTCCCTTTGCCTGGCTTAGGGCCAACGAACAGCCCACGAAATTTGCAGTAATCAAGATTGCCAATGTTGCAGTTAATATGGGCCTCAACATTTTCTTCCTGGTGCTTTTGCCGGAGCTTGTGGAATCCGGAGGCTCGGTTTTCGACTTCCTTTACAGGCCCGACTATGAGATCGTCTATATCTTCATCTCCATGCTTGTCGCGAGTGGCGGAACCCTGCTGGTGATGCTGCCGTTTTATCTGAAGCTGAATTTCAGGTTCGATTCCGGTTTATGGAAGAAGATGATAAGCTATGGGTTTCCCATTCTGGTCTCCGGGATAGCCTTTGCCATTAATGAGGTGTCTGATAAGATATTTCTGGAAAGACTGCTGCCAGAGGAGATTGCACTTTCTGAAGTTGGTGCCTATTCGGCAGTTTATAAACTGGCCATGTTCATGACCCTGTTCGTGATGGCCTTCAGGATGGGGATAGAACCCTTCTTTTTCAGCCATGCCCAGGAGAAGGATGCCAAACAGACCTACGCCACCGTCACCGAATATTTTGTGATCTTTGGGGCTATTATCCTGGTGGTAATAACCGTCTTTTCTGATTTTCTCAAAGAACTTTTTATAGACAAGCCCAGCTATTGGGATGCCATCGTGATCATGCCCATTATCCTGCTGGCCAATCTGTTTCTGGGCATCTATCACAACCTGTCCGTGTGGTATAAAGTCAGCGACCGCACCCGCTATGCAGCCTATATTTCAGTGGTGGGCGCCGTGATCACCATAATTCTTAACCTGCTGCTCATCCCTGTTATGGGCTATGTAGGTTCCGCCATTACCACCCTGGCGGCTTACGGAAGCATGATGCTTCTTTCGTATTTCTACGGGCAGAAATATTACCCCGTGCCTTACAACCTGCCCAAGATTGGTGGCTACCTCTTCATTTCAATCGGAATCTCGGCGGTTTCTTTTTACCTTTTCAGAAGTAATTATTACATAGGTATCGGTTTAATCCTTATCTTTTTTGCACTGATTTATTTCAGCGAAAAAGAGGCCCTTAAGAAGCTGCTTAAGAGTTAGGAAATTAGTAATTTGGAGGCCCTTAATCCGGGTGTCTTAAAAGGCGAGATCAAGGTTGTGGAATCTATAAAAGAGACAGACTTATGACATCAGATGTAGTTCAGATAAAAATAATCCTGAAGCACACCAAACCTCCCATCTGGCGGAGGGTACAGGTGAAGAGTTCGGTTACTTTTCACGAGCTTCATTACACCATCCAGATGGCTATGGGCTGGGGCGCGTACCACTTATATGAATTTGAGTTCGAGAAATTCCGGATAGGGATCATTGATGAGGAGACTGAAAACTATGGTTTTTCAGACCTTATCGATTCCAAAACCATTACCCTGGAGGAGGTGCTGGTGAATTCTCCAAAGAAGATCAAATACACCTACGACTTCGGGGATAACTGGCAGCACGAGATCCTGGTCGAGAAGGTCCTGCCCATGGACCTCGACACTTTTTATCCTGTCTGCCTTGCGGGCCGAAGGAACTGCCCTCCAGAAGACTGTGGGGGAATTCCCGGGTACGCCTATTTTCTGGAGGTGATGAAGAAGAAGAAAGGGGCGGAATACCGGGAGATGAAGCATTGGGCCGGAGGTAATTTCGATCCTGAGGAATTCGATATCGAAGAAACGAACATGTATCTGGAGGAGATCCAGGAGTTCATGGAGGATCAGGACAACGACGAGGATTTCTTTTAGAGAGACCTCCTGAATAAAAAACAAGGAAAATTTTTTTAGAATGACGGTTAAGATCATTAATAATTCCCGACATGCGCTCCCGGCCTATGAGACAGGTTCCTCTGCCGGTATGGACCTGCGGGCCAATATTTCAGAAGCAATTACGTTAAAACCCCTGGAGCGGACAATTGTAAAGACAGGGCTCTTTATTGAGCTGCCTGTCGGCTATGAAGCCCAGGTGAGGCCCCGAAGCGGGCTTGCAGCCAAGAAAGGAATCACCGTATTAAACTCTCCCGGAACCATTGATGCCGATTACAGAGGCGAGATAGGAGTGATCCTGGTGAATCTTTCCAATGAAGAGTTCACGGTTGAAAATGGGGAAAGGGTCGCCCAGCTGGTGATCGCCCGTCATGAACATATCAGCTGGAAGGAAGTGGAAGTGCTGGAGGAAACAACCCGTGGAGCCGGAGGCTTTGGAAGTACGGGGACGAGATAAATTTGAAAATTTGGAAATTTGGGGATTTGAAAATGGGAATGCTATTGCCACGAATCCACGAATTTTTATGGAAATATATTCGTGGATTCGTGGCAGTAAGATATAAGCCCTCAAATCCACTAACCTTAAACCGAAAACGGTAAACAATAAACACAAAATGAAGATTATAGTTCCCATGGCTGGTCGCGGATCGCGGCTGCGTCCACATACCTTAACCATTCCCAAACCCCTCATCCCTATTGCAGGCAAGCCCATAGTCCATCGGCTGGTTGAAGATATAGCGGGAGTCCTGAAACAGGAAATCGATGAGATTGCCTTTATTATCGGGGAGGATTTTGGGGAGCAGGTGGAAACCGAACTGAAACAGATCGCCGCTGCCCTGGGGGCCAAAGGCACAATATATTATCAGGACAAGCCTCTTGGAACCGGGCACGCCATCATGTGCGCCAAGGATTCCCTTGACGGGCCTGCCGTGATCGCTTATGCGGATACACTATTCAAGGCTGATTTTACGTTAGATAAGGAGGCCGATGGAGTCATTTGGGTGAAACAGGTAGAGAATCCGAAAGCCTATGGGGTGGTACAGCTGAACCAGAATAAGGAGATCGTCGGACTGGTGGAGAAACCTGAGGAATTTGTTTCTGATCTTGCGGTGATTGGGATCTACTATTTCAAGGACGTTGCAGTACTGAAGAACGAGCTGCAGGGCGTGCTTGACAAGAATATCACCCGTGGAGGCGAATATCAGATCAATGACGGGATCGAGGCCATGCGTAAAAATGGCCTGTTATTTGTACCCGGAAAGGTGGATGAATGGATGGATTGCGGAAACAAGAACGTGACTGTAGAAACCAACACAAGGATGCTGAACTTCCTTCATCAGGATGGAGAGAAACTGATTGCAGATACTGTGCGGATGGAGAATTCAGAAATCATAGAGCCCTGCTTCATAGGGGAGCATGTGGAACTCAAGAATTCAGTAATTGGACCTAATGTTTCCATTGGGGAAGGCTGTGTCATCAAGGATTCCAGTATCAGGAACAGCCTGATTCAAACCTATGCCGAAGTGGAGAACGCCAGCCTGGACAACGCTATGATAGGCAATTACGCCAGGTTTAAGGGCGATTTTAAGGAAATAAGTATCGGTGACTATTCCGTACTGGAATAGGCGCTTAAAACTCATAAGAATGAGAACAAGTCTTGGGATAGTACTTCTGCTTCAGCTGTTCCTTTTTTCTGCGGCCCTGGAGGCACAGGAAAAGGAACTGGTGGTGGAGGAAGTGTCCCAGGATGATCTGGGCAATGTCACCGATGAATTTCAGGAGTATTTCTTTGAAGCCCTGAAACAAAAGGGGATCGAGAACTATGAAAAGGCGATCCAGGCATTGGAGAAATGTCTGAAAATCGATCCGAAACCTGTAGTGTATTTTGAACTGGGCAAAAACTTTAATTTACTCGAAAGGTATAGTGAAGCTTCGGAACTTCTGGAGAAGGCAAACGATCTGGACCCAAAGAATGAGGCTATTCTGGCAGAATTGTACAACACTTATTACCTGAATCGACAATTCGACAAGGCCCTCCCAGTGGTGGAAGAACTGCGTTTAATTGAGCCGACTTATTCAGAAGATCTTGCCAATTTATATATCCTCAATCAAAAGTTTGATCATGCTCTGAAGCTGTTGGACGATCTCGACACCAGGTGGGGGGACAGTGAATACAGGGAAGGGCTGAGACGGCAGATTTATGCGCAGACCAATAATTCTGATCAGGGGGTCCAGGATCTTCAGGAAAGGATAGCGGAAAGTCCCGATGAAGAGGAAAATTACCTGAACCTGATCTTCGTGTACAGCGAAAAGGGGGAAATGGACAAGGCCTTTGAGACCGCACAGACGCTTTTGGAAATGAACCCGGATTCAGAGATGGTGCACCTCGCACTTTATAAATTTTACCTGGACCAGAATGATTCAACCAAGGCCCTGGCTTCCATGAAAACGGTCCTGAAAGGGGATCAGATCGATGAGGAGACCAAATACGAGGTCTTGAACGATTTTCTTTTATTTGTAGGCGAAAATCCTTCCTTTGAAAAGGATCTGATGGAAGTGGTGGAGGTATTCTCGCAGGAGGAGGGCAACACTAAGGTATATTCTCAGCTGGGGACATTTTTTCTGCAGGCAGGCCAGAAGGAGAGAGCCATGGAGTATTTTGAAGCCGGCGTCAATAACGGAGACATGGATTTTGACATGCTAGTGAAAACACTTCTGCTGCAGGTGGAATTCATGAGGTATGAGGAGGCAAAAGACCTGAGCGGAAAAGCGCTTGAAGAATACCCTTCCCAGCCCATACTTTATCTGGTGAACGGCACGGTGCTGAATCAGGTACAGGAATATCAGGAAGCAGAAGAAATCCTTACCTTCGGGCTGGATTTCCTGATTGACAATCCCGTGATGGAGGCAGATTTTTACCAGCAACTGGTCCTTTCTTACACCGGATTGAATGAAGCGGGAAAAGCTTCAGAATTTAAAAAAAAGCTGGCCGAAATTAAAGACCCCCAGGAGAATGAATAAAATAAAAACGCTATTTCTTTTTATTACTTTGATAAGCCTCGTTTCCTGTGGAAGCCGAAAAGCCCTTACAGGAGCTTCCCCGGTTGAAGACGCTGCGGTTGCCCGGGTGGTGGAGCAGCATTACGCCAAGGAAGCGGATTTTGAAACCCTGCAGGCACGGGTAAAGGTGCAGTTTCAGAATGCGGAGCAGAACCAGTCCCTGACGGTGAGTTACAGGATGGAAAAGGATGAGACTATCTGGCTTAGCGCTTCAGTGCTGGGATTTCCCCTGGCCAAGGTCATGATCACTCCCGATAGTGTGAAATATTACGAGAAGATAGGAGGCACCTATTTCGATGGGGATTTTGAATTCCTGAGTCAGCTTTTAGGAACTCCTCTTGATTTTCAGAAGGTACAGAACCTCTTGATCGGGCAGACAATATACGACCTTAGAGACGAGCGCTATAGACTCACCGAATCGGAAAGAGGTTATCAGCTCGAACCTGCCGCGGAAGACTTTCTTAAGAGGATGTTCTTACTGGACACAAAAAACTTCCGTGCAGTGGCTCAGCAGATTTCCCAGGAGGGCGCTGCCAGAAGCGTGACGGTGACCTACCCGGAATACCAGGAGGTACAGGGCAAGGTTTTTCCGAAGCAGATTAAAATTGTCGCCAATGATGGCGGGAACAATACCCAGATAGATATGGAATTCCGGTCTATGGAATTCAATGTACCTGTCAGCTTTCCCTTTGATATCCCATCCGGTTATGACGAAATTACATTAGAATGAGAATGATGCCTCTCCAAAAGATCATTTTATTGCTGTTCCTGTTTCTGGCTTTTCAGGGATTTTCCCAGGAAGATTCCCGGGAAGAGCTGGAAAAGAGAAGGCTTGAACTTCAGCAGCAGATCGAACAGATACAAGGCCTAAGGTCCACCAACTTGAAGAAGGAGCGCTCGATCCTTACCCAGGTCGAAGATTTGAATCAGCAGATAAGGGCTACAGAAAACCTGATCCGGGTGACCAATCAGCAGGCGAACCTGCTGACGAGGGAGATTGCTTCCAATGAAAACCGGATCAAGGAACTGAAAAAGGAGCTGGAGGAACTGAAGGCGGATTATAGTCAGATGATCAGGAGGTCCTATAAAAGCAAGTCGCAGCAAAGCCGGATCATGTTCCTGTTATCGGCTGAGAGCTTTTTACAGGCCTACAAACGCCTTCAGTATATGAAGCAGTATGCCAACTACAGAAAGGAGCAGGGAGAGGAGATAAAGAGGAGTACCCTTGAATTGCAGGAGCTGAATGTGAGTCTGGAAGAGCAGAAAAAAACCAAGGACAAGCTGATTGCCGAGAACAGGAAGACGCGGGCACAGCTGGAGGAGAATAAGAAGTCGCAGCAATCCCTGATTTCGGTTATCCGGAAGAAGGAAGGTCAATTTGCAGCGGAACTGCGGCAGAAACAGAATGAAATCGACAAAATAGACAGGGCAATAGAGAAAATGATCGCCGACGCCATCGCTGCCAACAACGAGGAAAGCGGTTCGGCAGACAGGGAAGTCTTTGCACTGACCCCTGCAGCCAAGGCCCTGGCAGCCGATTTTGAAAAGAACAAGGGGAAATTGCCCTGGCCTGTCAAGACGGGAGTAGTTTCCATGGGATTTGGTACTCAGCCGCATCCCATCGTGAAGACAGCTACAATGAACAGTAACGGGGTGCGTATAGATACCGACAAAGGAGGGAAGGCCCGCGCCGTTTTCTCCGGGGTTGTAAGTGAGATCCTTATTATTCCCGGCTCCCATAGAATGGTGATGGTGCGGCACGGGGATTATATTACCATCTATAACAACCTGGAGGACCTATATGTGAAAAAAGGAGATAAGGTTGCTATTGGGCAGGAGCTTGGGCAGATTGCTACGAGTAAGACCAATGGAAAGACCACTCTTTATTTCGTGATGTATAAGAACACCACCAAACTGAATCCGGAACAGTGGATCTATAAGATGTAAAAATCTAGACCTAACAGGTCTTCAAGACCTGTTAGGTTTTCACTTTGCTTCAACAAAAAGCGCCTTCAGCTCCGTTGCCTCCGCTGGTTTCAATTTCCCTGCCAGCACCAGGCTCAACTGCTTTCTTCTCAGGGCAGCTGCAAAACGCTCCTTTTCAAGATCAGTTTCCGGTTCCAGAGGCGGGATCTGTACGGGAGTCCCGGTTTCATCCACCGCCACGAAGGTATAGATAGCCTCATTGGCTTTGCTTCTAAGGCCGCTCTCACGGTCTTCTACCCAAACGTCGATAAAGATCTCCATGGAAGTCTTAAAAGCCCGGGAAACGGCCGCTTCTACAGTCACCACGCTTCCCAAAGGGATGGCTTTGTTAAAGGCTACGCTGTTTACAGAGGCGGTAACCACAATCCTGCGGCTATGGCGCCGGGCAGCTATACTGGCGGCCCTGTCCATTCGCGCCAGCAATTCCCCGCCAAAAAGATTATTGAGCGGATTGGTTTCACTGGGTAAAACCAAATCGGTCATGGTAGTTCTTGAGTCCTTTGGGAATTTTGCCTGCATATTTTAGAATTTGCGACAAAGGTAAGAGGGATTCCCAAACAAGCAATGTTAAAGGAATATTAATCATTGCGTCTTAGAATTTATGCGTTGAGACGCGATTTATCGCGTCTCATGGGAGTCAGGAGAATTATGGAAGCTCCTGCACCAGTAGCCAGGCGCCGGAGTTGAGGGATCTTTTTATGTCCCACAGGGCTTTTAAAGCATCATTACGGCTCTCGTAACTACTATATACTACCTGGTGGAGACCATAGCGGTTTTCCCCCAGGCGTCGTGCCTTATAGCCCAGTTCCTTTAGTTCCTGTACCTTTTTCTCAGCGTTCTCCTCCATTCTGAAGGCTCCGGCCACTATATGAAAGTTCCCGGACTGCTTGCTTACTTTAAGAGTAACGGATGGCAGTGGATTGTCGATAATGAAGGTGGCTTCCTGGATCTGGCTTTCCAGAATGGTGTTTGCTTTCTGCATTTCTGCAAGATTGTGCTCGTTCACCTGGCTTTTATAGATGTTCAGGCCGGTAAATCCGCTTAAGCCGATGGCAAGAAGTCCAACGGCAGCGTACTTCAGGTAAGGCCTTGAGGCTCTTCTTTCAGGAGTAAGTGCAATTGGTGCTTTTTCCTCGAGGGCAACAACTTTCTGCTTGTACACTTCTCTGGAAACAGGCTGAGAAGTAAACTTAGCCAAACCAAAAGCTTCCTTCAGATAATTCATTTTGGCAGCCGGTTCAAACTGAAGCTTATCTTCCCGGGTCAAGGCAAAGGTCCCGATGTTTTTCAGGTTTACCTGCTGCTTATTGTCCAGCAGACCCTGAAGTTCCTGAACAAACACCTCCAGTTTTTCCAGGGCAGCCCCGTAGGTTATTTTCTCCACCTCAACAATATGATTTGCCAGCAGCCCGTCATTTTTAGTCAGCTGCCCGTTAAAAGAAAGGGTCTTCTGAGGCGGGAAAAGCTGATTCGTTTCAGCATCAATGTGCGCTGAATGATATTGAGTAATAAACGCACCAAAACCTGGTACAATTACACATTCGTATCGGTAAAGAAGGTCGGAGATGTAAGTTGCTATAGCCATTGGAACAAAAGTAAAGAAAATTAAGCAGGATGAATTTAGGGAATTGGATTTTTATTAACAAAACTTTTTCAAATTAATTTTCGAAATTTAATGACATGGATAGCTTTGATTTACAATATCTTCTGGCCCTGCAGCATGTCCCGAATCTGGGGGACGGAAGTGCCAGGAAACTCCTCAGGCACTTTGGGTCTGCTCGTGCGGTGTTTCAGGAAAAGAAGGCTTCCCTGTTGAAGATCGAGGGGATTGGGACCTTTAAACTCCAGAATCTTTTTGACAAGGAACATCTGGAGGCAGCCGAGCGGGAACTGAAATATATTGAGAAAAATAACATCAAATGCCTATCCTATGAGGACGAGGATTATCCGGAGAAACTGAAACACTGCTGGGATGGTCCCATCCTGCTCTTTCAGCGCGGGAACGTCGACCTGAAGAAGAAAAAGATCATCAGCATAGTGGGTACCCGAAGAGCAACCAATTCCGGGGTGGAATTCTGCAGGAAGTTTATCGAGACCCTTTCGCCCCTGGATCCTGTTATAGTTTCTGGATTTGCCTATGGGATCGACATCACAGCCCAGAAAGCTGCAATGGACAATAACCTGCAAACCATTGGATGCCTTGCTCATGGATTCAACCAAATTTATCCAAGGGAACATTACAAATACGCGAAACGGTTAGAGGAGAACGGAGGATTCTTTACCGATTTCTGGAGCAGTGATTCCTTTGAGAGGACAAATTTCTTAAAACGCAACCGAATCATCGCCGGGCTTAGTGAAGCCACCATAGTAGTGGAGAGTGCAGAAAAAGGAGGGTCCCTGGTGACAGCGGATATCGCCAATTCCTATAATCGCGAAGTCTTTGCGGTGCCGGGAAGACCTACGGACAGGCTGAGTGTGGGCTGCAATAATCTTATAAAACAGCAGAATGCCCATTTATTATCAAGTGCCGCGGATCTGGTGTATATGCTGGGCTGGCAGGTGGAAGAGCAGGTGAAACCGGTTCAGAAACAGCTGTTTGTGGAACTGGAGGCGGACGAACAGCAATTGTACGACTTCCTGAAGCTGAAAGGCCAGGAGCAGCTGGACCTTATTGCCTTGAACTGTAACATACCAACCTTTAAGGCGGCAGGTTTGTTGCTGAACATGGAGCTCAAAGGAGTGATCAGGCCCTTGCCCGGGAAACTGTTCGAGCTGGCTTGAAAAGCAGACCTAACAGGTTTTGAAAACCTGTCAGGACTCTCCAAACTAGTAGCCTAACTTCTCCCGTACCCGTTGGATAACCCCTCTGGCAGTCTGCCTTGCCTTTTCGGCCCCCACCTGAAGCGCCTCTTCGATCTTGTCAGTATTATCCATGTAATAGGCATATTTCTCACGTTCCTCCTTGAATCTAGTGATGAGGAGTTCATACAGCGCCTGTTTTGCATGCCCGTAACCATACCCCCCTGCAGTATAATTATCCCTCATGGCTGCGACCTCCTCAGGTGAGGCAACGAGTTTATAAATAGCAAAAAGATTACAGGTATCAGAATCCTTTGGATCTTCCAGCGGAGTACTGTCGGTCTGGATGGACATGATCTGTTTGCGCAGCTGTTTGTCTGGCAGGAACAGGTTGATGTAGTTCCCTTTGGATTTGCTCATCTTGCTGCCATCCGTCCCGGGAACGTACATTGTATCTTCAGAAACCTGCGACTCCGGGAGCACGAAAGTTTCCCCCATCTTCGCATGAAAACGTGAAGCCACATCCCTCGTGATCTCAATATGCTGCAGCTGATCCTTACCTACGGGTACAATTTCCGCGTCATATAGAAGAATATCCGCTGCCATAAGCATGGGGTAGGTAAATAAACCCGAATTCACATCTTCCAGCCTGTCCGCTTTGTCCTTGAAGGAATGGGCGAGGGTGAGGCGCTGGAAGGGAAAGAAGCAGCTGAGGTACCAGCAGAGTTCTGCGGTTTCAGGAATATCGCTCTGTCTGTAGAAAACGGTTTTGTCAATGTCCAGTCCAAAAGCAAGCCAGGTAGCAGCGGTAGAGTAGGTGTTGCTACGCAGCAGCTCGGCATCCTTGATCTGCGTCAGGGTATGCAGGTTTGCGATAAAGAGAAAAGATTCATTTTCAGGAGCATTGGCCATTTTAATGGCGGGAATGATGGCTCCCAAAAGATTTCCCAAATGTGGAGTGCCTGTACTCTGCACCCCGGTAAGTATTCTGGACATTGGCTTTTTCTTATTTTTTACAAAGGTACCGTTTTTGATGAATTCCCTCAATTCATTTCCCTATTTTTGGAGGCTATGGGATTCTTTAGAAAGTTTCTGACCGCCCTCTACAGGCTTTGGTTTTATGTGCTCATGGCTATCCCCATACTGGCATTTCTCCCAATTCTGCTCATAGTATCCGCCAGGGAAAAATGGTATCCCGGCTTTTACTGGATCGCGAGATTCTGGGCTGCCTTTATCCTTTTCGGGATGGGGTTTTACCCCAAAGTCAGGTCCGCCCAGAAGCTGAAAAGGAAACAGAGCTATATGCTGGTGGCAAATCATACCTCCATGACCGATATCATGCTGATGCTGGTGTGTATGAAGCATCCGTTCGTATTCGTAGGAAAGAAGGAACTCGCAAAGATCCCTCTCTTTGGCTACTTTTATAAGCGCACCTGTATCCTGGTGGATCGGGAAAACCAGCGCAGCCGAAAGGAAGTTTTCGAGAGGGCGCAGAAGAGGTTAAACGTAGGAACCAGTGTATGCATCTTTCCCGAAGGGGGTGTCCCCGAGGATCTCTCAATAATTCTGGATACATTTAAAGATGGTGCCTTCCGTCTGGCCATAGATCATCAGATTCCCATTGTACCCATTACTTTCCACGATAATAAAAAAAGATTTCCATACGCCTTTAAGGGAAGTCCGGGAATAATGAGGGTGAAGATCCACCCCCTGATCCCTACAGAAGGGAAAACCCAGCTGGATAAACGAAACTTAAGGGAGGAGACGAGACAGGTGATTTTGGGGGAATTGATGAATCCTTCCTTTTAAAGTTTCCTTCTTGAAAGATCTCTTGAGGAATGATGAACAGTTAAGATAACCACTCTTTTTTCATTCACTATTTTGTAGATTATTCGAAAGTTTCCTTCTGCTAATTCCCTGATGGTGGGGTTTTCGATTTCCGGAACCATTTTTCCGGAATAGACGTGTGATGTCAGGATCTTTGTCCGCTGTCTTAATCGCAAAATTTGAAGCCGTGCATATTTCCTAGAGTCTTTGGAGATATATTCCGCTATGTTTTTCAGGTCATCTTTCGCCTGAAAAGTCCAGTCTATTTGAACCATTTTTCAATTTCACAGTCTAGGTCTGCCTCAGAAACTACCTCTCCCTTGTCAGATTGTTTTAGCCCATTTTCTACCTTTTCAATTATAATGAGTCTTTCCACCAAATCGTCAATCGAAAATTCTTCCGGGAATTTTTCTATTTGCTCCTTTAATTTTTCTTTGGTAAGCATGTGTAATTGTTTAATAGTATCAACAAGATACAACTATTATTCTGAATTCCTGACTGTTTATATACTCCGAAAGGCTGTTGAAAAACTAGTGTGCATTCCTGGAAATATAAATTGCCCAGAGATGGAAATATTTTTTTTAGAACTTATAACTAAACCCGGAATACACCCCAATAAAGAAAGGCTGATAG
>CAMPJY010000059.1 GCA_946887025.1 uncultured Salinimicrobium sp. | reverse complement strand
GCCGTCTACCTTCAGGTCGAGCATGCTTTGAATATCCTTCTTTTCATTCACTGTCCAGGGAATCAGTTTCATATCCAGAGAGCGGATGGAATCCACAAAGACAGAATCCCTTACCAGCCCGTAATGCGGACTATAAATTGCAGGAATGAATCCCAGCAGTTCCAGATTCCTTTTAATCCCCTTTCCGGAAACCAGATATGCCAGTTTCACTTCAGGATATTTTTCTTTGAACACCCTGAGGATGTTTACGTCAAACGACTGTACATTATAGCCTCCGGAAATTTCTTTCTCCTGAAGTACCTGCATCACCAGATCGGCAAATTCCTCAGGATAAGGCTGGGAGATCCCATACTGGTTCTGCTGCGATTTAAGTTCGATATTATATTTCACGGGAGGAAGCTTCTCCGAGGCGACATAAGCCTCAAGACTGTCGATTACCTCCTTCAGCAGAGGTTTATACGTTTTCATTGGCTGTTGCTGCGGAAAAAGTGCATTCCCTTTAGTGCCCGCATCAAATTCCCTGATGCTGTCGTAACTCATCCGGTACAGGTTGAAATTTTTTTCTTCAGCCTTGGGAATTATGTCTCCCGTTGGAGTAAGCACGTAAAGTGACGACATGAAAGGTTCGTGGGACACCACCACCTGCCTGTCGTCGGAAATGACCAGATCGAGTTCCACCACTTCGGCCCCTTTTTTAACTGCGCTGCGGAAAGCGGGAAGGCTGTTTTCAGGAAAGTTGCCCCTGTCACCGCGATGCCCCTGGACCTCCACCTGATTTTTTGCCGGAGCAGACTCCTGTTTCCCCGCATTGGAATTACAGGCAAGATTGCTGAAGATAAGGGTCCATATCAATGTTCTGTATATTTTCATAGGGTGTAATTTAATAAAAACTTCCTCTAGTTCCTCCACTTCCTCCAGTTCCTCTGTTTCCAAATGGCTGAACGCGATGGATCGTTTCCCTACTTGGGGTGGCAACCGAAGGCGATTAATCGCGTACCTTAAGCTGGTCTATTGGCTGCTGTAAACATTTAACCTAATTTTGCGGCTTCCCGGGGGAGTAGTTCCCGGGCCAATGAAAAACAGCAGCTGTGGAACTTTTTGACCTTCTGGGGTATTTTGGAGCTTTACTTATTGGCATCGTCCTGGGACTGATAGGCAGTGGTGGTTCCATCCTTACCGTTCCCACCATGGTGTACCTGCTGGCCATTAATCCCGTTACAGCCACTGCCTATTCGCTTTTTGTCGTAGGCACTTCCTCGCTGGTGGGGTCCCTGAACTCCATAAAAAAAGGCCTGGTGGATTTCCGCACCGGGATCGTATTTTCCATCCCTGCCTTTATTGCGGTATACACCACCCGTAAATTCCTTGTGCCTGCCATTCCCCAGCACCTGTTCACGCTGAACGGCCTGGAAATAACCAAGAACATCGGGCTGATGCTCTTTTTTGCGCTCATAATGCTGATGGCTTCCCTGTCCATGATCCGAAAGACATCCAAACAAGATATGAAACCGGCGGAGCTGAGGTATAATTATCCGTTGCTACTTCTCGAAGGAATGCTGGTTGGCGTTCTTACCGGAGTGGTAGGGGCGGGGGGAGGGTTCCTGATCATCCCGGCCCTGGTACTGCTGGCGAAATTACCGATGAAGCGGGCCGTTGCCACCTCCCTGCTTATCATCGCCATTAAATCGCTGATAGGTTTCATCGGGGATGTGGAGAACAGGGAAATCGACTGGCTGTTCCTGCTGAGCTTCACCGGAATCGCAGTTCTGGGTATCTTCGTGGGTGGTTACCTTAATACCCTGATCGATGGCCGAAAGCTAAAGAAGGGCTTCGGGTTTTTCGTCCTGTTTATGGGGGTGTATATTATATGGAAGGAGTTGTTTTAGAAAGGAATTCAGGTTCCTCCCTACACAAGATAAAACCTGACAAACTGCGCCACATAAGGATCCTCTCCACTCTCCACTCTCCACTCTCCACTCTCTCCACTCCTACGGAAATATTCCCCTCTGCACGTAGGCCAGCTCTATACGGGTAATGGCCAGAATATACGCGGCAGTTCTCCAGTCGGTGTTTCGGTCCTGCGCCTCGGCTGCCACCTTATGGAATACCTGGGTGATCTTCTTCTCAATCTTCTGCATCACCTCCTCGAGTTGCCAGAGTTCCCCATTGCGGTTCTGAAGCCATTCGAAATAGCTTCCTATCACCCCACCTGAATTACACAGGATATCCGGGATCACCAGGATCCCCTTCTCCAGAAGGATCTGTTCCCCTTCGGAATCCGTTGGTCCATTGGCTCCTTCTGCCACGATGCCTGCTTTGATCCTACCCGCATTGTCGGCGGTGATCTGGTTGCCCAAAGCTGCAGGGATCAGGATATCGCAGTTAAGGCCGAAGAATTCAGCGGGATCGATTTCCACCGCGCCCTCAAAGCCCTGGATGGAGCCCTTTCGCGGCAGGCTGTGTTCATGAAGATCGGGAACGGAGATCCCCGTGGAGTTAAAAATGGTGGCGTGGGCATCCTGTACCGCAATCAGTTTGGCACCGTCGTCTACTAAAAATTTTGAGGCCCAGTAACCGACGTTCCCAAAGCCCTGCACGATGAAGGCCTTGCCTTCCAGACTTTCCCCGCGCATGTCGTGCAGGAGTTTAATGGTGAGATAGACCCCGAAGCCCGTAGCCCTGTCACGACCTTCCAGGCCTCCGGAACCTGCGGGTTTTCCGGTTACCACGTGCTGGTTTTTGGAACGTTCCGAAGGGTTTTTGGTCGACATATAGGTGTCAGCAATCCAGGCCATGGTTTGGGCATTGGTGTTGACATCAGGGGCGGGGATATCGTGTTCCGGCCCTATATTTTCCCCGAGGGAATAGGTAAATCTCCTGGTGATGCGCTCCAGCTCCGAAAGGCTGTAATTGCGTGGATCTATTTGTATTCCGCCTTTAGCACCTCCATAGGGAAGTCCGGCCAGGGAAGTCTTCCAGGTCATCCACATAGCCAGGGCCTTGGCTGCGTCCACATCTACCGTAGGATGGTAACGAAGTCCGCCTTTGTATGGTCCCAGGGCATTGTTGTGCTGCACCCTGTATCCGGTGATAATCTCCACTTCCCCATTGTCCATTTTGACAGGAAAATGAACGATGATCTCGTTGTTGGTGATACTAAGAATCCTCCGGATATTAGGATTCAGATCTATGAGATCAGCCGTCTTGTTAAACTGCTGCATGACCGTCTCGTACATTTGTTGCTTCTTGGGTGCTGCCATTTGTTTTTTGTGTGTTCAGTTTAAATTCGAAGTTCCGAAGAATATTTTTATTAACATATGAATAAGCGGACTTTTGTATTTATTTATGTCTGAAGCCCTTGAAATCAGGCTTAATTTTAAAATTATTTTACGATCATTTGAATAGCTAAAGTGTAACTTGGGGTAATAATTTAAAAATCAAATTGTTATGAGAAATGAAGAACTGATTAGAACCCTGTATGACTGTGCTGCACATTGTAACCACTGTGCCGATGCGTGTCTGGATGAACAGGATATAAAAATGATGGTAAAGTGTATCCGGCTAGACCGGATCTGTGGCAGTACCTGTACGGCGACTGCGCAGGCACTTTCCGTTAATTCTTTGGATGTCACTGGGCTGGTGGCCTTTTGTGCCGAGATCTGTGAAAAGTGCGCGAAGGAATGTGGCAGTCACCAGGAAGAGCACTGTCAGAAATGTGCCGAGGCCTGTAAAAGATGCGCCGAAGCCTGCAGGAAATATGCGGCATAAAAGCAATCTGGAGATTGACGCCCGCTGGTTGAAATCCGGATATTTCGACCAGCGGGACGCTCCATATCCAGAATTACCCTACTCCGGAAGCACATACTTATAAATGGCCATAAAATGGCAGAAGGTCCCTATGAGTACAAACAGGTGAAAAACGGCGTGGTTGAATTTTATGCTGCGGATACTGTAGATCACTGCTCCCAGGGTATAGGAGATTCCGCCAGCGATAATCCAGAACAAAGCTTCCGGTGGCAGGTTATGCATAAGGGGTTCAATGGCAAAAACAATCAGCCAACCCATAAGTACGTAAATTAGGGTGGAAAAGGTTCTGAACCTGCCGGTAAAGAAAAGTTTCAGGATTAAGCCTGCCAGGGCAAATCCCCATGTGATCCCGAATAAGATCCAGCCAGTAGTACCCTTGAGGCTGATGAGGCAAAATGGGGTATAGGTGCCGGCGATAAGAATGTAAATGCTGATATGGTCCAGGATCTTTAGTTTATACCGCAATCCTTCTGTTTTACAGTTGTGGTAAAAGGTGGATGCAGCATATAACAGAATCATACTTGCGCCAAAGATCACAGAACTCACCAATACCTGTGCTTCTTTCGAATCCAGCGCCCTCAGGATAAGCAGACTCAGACCAACCACGCTCAGTACCAGTCCGATGGCATGCGACCACACGTTCAGTCTCTCCTCCTTCGGCTGATAGCTATTTAAAAGGTTTTGTGGGTCTGATGATCTCAAGAGGTAGGTTTTAAAAGGAAAGGTTTCCTTTGGCAGTCTCCTTTTCAAAAATAAAAATAATTTTCCGCCTATCCTCATTCTTAAGTTTCGGGTTTCTGAATTTTTGTGGGCAAGTTTTTATGTGGTGCCGGCCCGGAAAATGCGTATCTTTCTTTTATGAGCCAGAACAGGAAACCTTTGGTGATCTCCCATCGCACGAATTGTGCCGGTGCGCCCGAAAATTCCCTTGCGGGCATAAAGGCCGGGGTGGAGCTGGGGGTAGATAGAATAGAATTGGATGTGCAGCGAAGCCGTGATGGGATCCTGGTCCTGATGCACGACCTGAAGGTTAACAGGACGACCAATGGTACAGGAAAGCTAAGGGAACTTGACCATAAGCAGATTGCGGAACTGAACCTGCAGTCTGACAAATTTCCAGGGGAGAAAGTTCCTTTTCTGGAGGAAGTTTTTGCCTTTGTGGCACCCACTCAGGTGGATCTGCTGCTGGAAGTGAAATCTCCCAAACACTACCCGTGGATTGGAGCCGATGTGGTCCGGCTTATTACAAAACACAGAATGGAGGAACGGGTGGAGATCCTCTGCTTCGACTGGAATTTCCTAAGGCAGCTGAAACAGGACTATCCTTTCCTGATAACCTGTGCTCTTAGTTCTCTACCTTTCAGGCCTCAATCTGGAGTTACTTTTGATGTCCGGGGGATCTATTACCGTAGCCTCCTTTTTCGTAGCGCCATAGGCTTCTCTCTTCCGCGGACCGGGAAGATCTATGCAGGAACTCCAACGTCTGAGAAGGCATTCCGCAGTTTGATAGAAATAGGAGTGGATGGAATCATCACGGATGAGCCGGAGTTGCTGATGGGATTGCTGAGCGCCAAAGGCCAAGAGTAAGTCCTCTCTAATGGTTCTGTTGATTCTTGCGGCATACATATAGAATTGATTTTATGGTCAACCTATATCAGGCACATACAGACTTCGGACTTCGGACTTCGGACTTCGAACTTCCGGACTTCAGACTCCTTCTAAACCAAAAACCGTTCGGCATGTTCCCGGTAATTATCCGTCACATAAAACTCGTTCTGGTCCTGCATAATGACCTTCAGGGAATGTTTGTTTCTCACCAGTTCCCTGATATGGGACTTGTTGATAATGGTGGATTTGTTGATCCTGCAGAAGTTTGAGGGAAGCAGGGATGAAAGGGCCTTCAGGGAGATGCGTACTAGTTTTTTCTGGTGTCCCATGACAATATTGGCGTAGTATCCCTGCCCAAAAATGTAGTGTACGCTGTCCCCATCGAGGAAATGTTTGGTATTCCCTTCAGGGATCACCAGTTTCTGCTGGGTGTTGTGAGTCAGATTTCTTTCGAGAAATAGCTTCATCTCATCCAGGTTGTGATTTTCCTCACGCGCCAGCACCCTTTGGACGGCTTTCCGGAAACGCTCCTCGGTATAAGGCTTCAACAGATAATCCACGGCTTCCACTTCGAAAGCCCTGGAAGCATAATTGTTGAAGGCAGTGACAAAAATGATCTTCCACTGCCCGGGTTCGAGTTTGTTGAGGACATCGAAGGCATTGCTGTCCTTAAGTTCAATGTCCATGAAGATAAGCTCCGGCTGGTATTCCGTTATCCGCCTCAAGGCTTCATGCCCATTCCTGGCTGAATGTTCCAGCAACTCCAGCTGTTCATGTTCATTGACCATCTTTTCCATCCTCCTTCGAGCCAGGCCCTCGTCCTCTACTACTAATGTCTTTAATTGCTTCATAACAATCTGATTTCGTTGATCACCCAGTCTCCCTCCTGAAAGATGTTGAAGGTAGCTTCCTGATCATAAAGGATTCCCAGGCGTGCTCGCACGTTGGACAGTCCCAGCCCATGCTGGTGGTCATCCAGCGGGGTTCCGTTGTTGTTTATCCTGATAGTCTTTTTTTTGGAGCAGGCCGTGATCCTGACAGTCAGGGAATCTTTATTCTTTTTGAACCCGTGTTTGATTGCATTTTCCAGAAGTGGCTGAAGGAGCAGGCAGGGTAGCCGTATCTGCTCAGCAACAGGATCAATTTCGAAATCCACGTGGAGTTGGTCTTCATACCGCGATTTCTCTATCTGCAGGTATTTGTTCATGAAGCTCAGTTCGTCTTTCAGGCTATGTTCACAGTCATAGCGGTTGTTGATAGAGATACGCAGGATATCACTCAGCTGCACCAGCATTTCCTGAGCCTTGTTCTTGTTCTCATCGATGACGGCAACCGTGCTGTTCAGGGCATTGAACAGAAAGTGTGGCTGGAACTGACTCCGCAGGTTCTCAAGCTGCGCCTGCATAAGCCTGTGCTTCAGGTCACTTTCCCTTCTGGCCAGCTGGTTCTGTTTGTGAAAATATTCCATCGCAAACAGCAGGGCTGTCAGGAAAACGTAAGTCTTAAAGACATTGTGAAAGTTATACCGGAGGTAGGACATGAATTCCGCCTTTATCCATTCGAACTCCGGGTTCCCGAGGATCATTGCCATGGAGAGGGTGGAGAGGCTTATGTACAGGAAACAGAAAAGGAAGCCGGCAAAGAACAGAATGCTGATCTTTCTCGAGGTCCGCGTATTCTCCAGGGAATGATGCATGGGGATAATGAAGCCGAGCACCAGCAGATAAGTAATGACAAAGCCGGTACCGACATTTGTCCACAGCATTCTTTCCTCTTCGGGAGAACTAAATTCCCCCAGGAATATAATCTGTAAAATAAAGGTCAGCGTGTACAGGGTCCACGCGAGAAACAACCATTTTTTGGTGCGCATCTTTTCGCTGTTATTCTATAAATATAATGTAAGGGGAATCAAAAGGTAGGAAAATTTATTAAATCAGATGTCGAAAAGTTTCTATGATGTTAAAACGCTATACTTAACCAGGGTTTAAAAGCTGTCAGATGTTTAAACCGAAAAGCCGTTTAATCAAATTAAACGGCCTGTTTTCATATAAAGCCTCTGTATTTCTTAATGCAGCGTCGGGTTTTCATCCTCCAGGAAGCCTGTCCTCTCATGTCCTCCAAAGGTGTAGATCACCCCCGGTTCCCAATCGAATTCAGCTTCAAAATAAATGCTGTCCACAGGCGTATTGGTGACCGCCGAGCGGCCCTGGCCCGGAAGGATCTTGCCGTTGCTTACCGTAACGGTTCCCCCGGTAATAAGTTCCGGGGAGTTAGGGGCTCCTGTAAAAGTAAGAGCCTCCACATTGGCGAGCACCTTTGTCTTGAGTTCAAAGAAGGAGCCATGGTCATCAATCCACATGGAATCGTTATTCTGTGCGGTGTTGTAGGTGGACCATAAATTGTAATCCCCCGCAAAGGCCGGAGTGCCATCGGGAGCGTAGCCTACGATCCACCATTCCCCGCTCAGGGGCTGTACCCGGGTTTTTTCATTTTCAAAATCCTCATAGCCGTCGTCTTCGCAGGAAACCAGAACGAGCGTTAGCAGGAAAAACGTGAGAAAGTATATCTTTAATTTCATTGCTTACTTTTTTAAGGTTATTGTTTTGTAAAGCTCCTGACGAATATCCCACAACAGGAAATGAACTGGGACAGGGTGAAACTTCCGTCGGCATTCAGGAACCCACTGGAGTCGGGATACAGGCTGGGATAAACTGCCACAGTACCAAATCGTGAAGCCTGCGGTGGAATGATCAGAGTTCCATTTCCCAGGTCCACCATAAATACAGAGATCACGTTCGGGGGAAGGGTATCGGAATTCATATAAAATCCCGGCTGGATCTGGGTCACGGTATTGCTTCTGGTACCAACGGCGTAGGTGCCGCTCAGATCCCTGGCAAATGCGACCTCCATATCTCCCACAGCCACATATCGGGTGGTGGTGGCCGGAAATCCATCGGCATTCACGGCTGAATATTCGAGTATATACACTCCCGGGGTGCTGGTGTCAACAGTCCCCGACACCTCCACATCCAGCGATTCTCCCCCGGCCGTAGCAGCCACTCCCGGATCGGTGAAGGTGGTACCTAGGTCGACGTACAGAAACTCACCTCCAGTTACTTCGAATTCTGCATATTCTGTTACTTCCGATTCGATCGGATCTGCCAATTCACAACCGAAACAAAGGCTGATGGCAAAGAACATTAGATATAATTTATTTTTCATCTTCGTGTGGTTTTTGTTGCTGATTACCGTTGGTTCCACCAGACGGGTTGTAACAGATCCGGTTTCTGATCAAGATTGGTATTTTGCTGTACCTCGCTTGCCGGATAGAAGAGACTCATGGGAATTTGTCCACCCGGTAAAATGGAGGCCTCGGAAATGATCCTTCTGCCCTCTTCATAGAGCGGCTCCTCCTCATCTGTCAGAAGCGGATATCCGGTTCTCAGGGTCTCGATCCAAGCCTCGATATGGTTGATATTTGCAAGCGCTGCCCATTTCTGAACGATGATGGTTTCCAGATTGGTTTCCATATCGGCAGCAGGATCATAGGCATATACTCCAGAGGTAAATGCTGCAGGATCGGCCAGGGCAAGGGTTTCGTCCCCATCTACGGCAGAATACAGTGCGAAGGAAGCGGCTACGCCCTCTTCATATAATGCCTGGGCCATGGCACCACCTCCATATCGCAAGGAGGCCTCGGCCTGAAGGAATTTGCTCTCTGCCACCGTAAAAAAGAACACCGGATGGGTAGGTTCTATGTCGGGTCTGGAATACTGATTGGCAAGAGTTCCCCCCAGTTCCGTAGACAGACCTTCTCCCTGATCAATCCCATCGTAAAGGCCTTCATTATCCAGAGTATAGACCGCAGCTATTCTCGGATCTTCATTCCTGCTGTAGAATTCAAGCAGGGAATTGCTCGCAACGGAATTGACATTTCCAAGGTGTTCGATTTGCACTTCATAGAAGGGGTTCATCTTGGAAGTAGCATCACTGTAGACGTCAAAGCTGGCATCCTCGGTGAGGAAGTTGTTCTCGGTCATCAGATCCATCACGGCAGAACTATTGGCTTCCGTTGTGTATGCCATCCGTAGGTACATTCTCAGTTTTAAGGTATTTGCGAACTGGACCCATAAGTCCATATTACCTTCATAGATGAAATCCTGAGCCCCTACCTCGCTGTCTGCGGGATTGGCTTCATAAGCCACCATGGCTGCATCTATTTTGGAGATTAGGTCCAGATAGATCTCTTCTCCGGCGGTAGGTGCAGGGGTAATGTTCTCGTTTCCCTGAAGGGCCTCCAGATAAGGCACATCTCCGAAAATATCAACCAGGTATTGGAAAGTATAAGCCTGAAGCACAGTGGCGATCAGAAATGTAGCCGGGTCCTCATCTGCTGTGGATTCCTCTTTTACAAATTCAAGATCGTTCAGGGCTCCCGCATAGAGTTCAATCCACAAGCGGTTGCCAAATTCCGTATCCACATTATACTGGTCTATATCATCATACTGTCCGGCACTTGGGGCCTGAGCATAATATTGGGCCCACATCCCTCCAAGATTGAAGAGTGTGCCCCCCAATACCGTGGCGATGGATCCTTCGGCCGCTGAAAGGGCAAGACCTTTGTTGATCTGAGGAGGGGTATTGGGATTGGTATTTATATCCAGGTCATCTTCACAGGAGCCAAGGACCAGTAAAGAAACCAGGAATAAGCTTACAATTTTCTTCATAATATAGTTTTTTACCGTGATTAAAATCTTGTTTTTATGCTAAACCCAATACTTCTGGTACTCGGACTCGCACTGAATTCTCCGAACTGACTGGCCAAGTCGGTACCGAAGGTGGAAACTTCCGGATCGATATATTGGTTGCTCTCAGGAGTCCACAGGAAGAGGTTCCTGCCTATTACTGATAGCGAAAGGGAACTCAGGGGCGTGCGCTCAAGCAAGTCATCTCCAAAATTATAGCTCAGTACCACCTCCCTCAGTTTTATGAAGGATTTATCGATCACGGTGGCCCTGGCAAAGGCATCAGATCCATAATATTCATTATCGATGTTTGCCCTCGAAACCGGCACCGTATTTTCCACATAAGTGGTGGTACCATCTTCGCCGATTACTCTCTGAACCGAATTGGGAACAATAAAAGTCTCCCTGTCGTTGATCATCGTAGTGATGGAATTCCCGGTAAACCTGGTGATATCAGCGGTACGGCTGTACATCAATCCGCCTTCCCTTATATCGAAGGTGAATCCCAGCGCAAAATTCCTGTATGAGAATTCGTTGACTATTCCCAAGGTATAATCATATTGAGTGTCCCCATAGACTTCAGGAGTCGGAGAACCAATAGGGATCCCGTCCGCATCGACTATGATCCTTCCGTCTTCCGTGAATTCACCTACTGGGCCTTCCAGTAAGGCGATAGGTTCACCTTCCCGGGCTACAAGGGTGATAGTGGACAATCCTGCGAGGGACACTTGTTCTATACGCGGATCCAGTTCTTCCAGAACCGAATTGTTTTTGGAGAAGTTGAAGGAGGTATCCCAGTTGAAGCCGTCAAAACTGTCGAACCAGCCGACCCTCAGTAAGGCTTCTATCCCTTCGTTACTGATCTCTCCAAGGTTGGCAGTCTGGTTGGTATATCCAGAACTCGCCGCCAATGGAAGTGACAGGATCTGATTCTCCACCTTTGCATTGTAATAGGTAAAGCTCAGGGCAATCCTGTTCCTGAAGAATTCCAGATCAGCTCCTACCTCAAATTCTTTTCTCCTTTCAGGTTTCAGGTTTGGATTCGCAGCCCTGTTACCCACTTCGTAGGCGTTTACCCCATTTAGAGGAAAGGCCAGTGACCTGAAGCCCTGGTTATCGGCAGATCCGGCCACGAAATCAGGTAATATCTGATATGGGCCTGTGTCTACCCCAACTTCCCCATAACCCCCGCGGAGTTTTCCGTAGTTCATGAAACTCTCCAGCCCCGAAAAGGTTCTGGTAAAGATCCAGCTGGCATTGGCACCCCCATATAGTACGGAGCGATTTTCCTCAGGTAAGGTTGAATACCAGTCATTCCTGACGTTGGCGGTGAGGAACAGCATATTCTTGAATCCGAGAGTGGAGGTGTTGAACAGTCCGTAAAGTTTTCTGTTGGTCCTGCTGGAAGTGGCAGCCGGATCTTCCCCGGAGTTGCTCAGACTGTAGAAGCCCGGGATGTTCTGACTTCCCACACTTGCGGAAAGGCCGGAAGTGGTCCTTGTATTAACGTTGAATCCAAAAGTGGACTGCAGATGAAAATCTTCCCCAAATTCAAGGTCGATATCATACAAAAGATCGTGGTTCAACTGTTTTATCGTGCTGGTAGCTTCCGCATAGGATCCCGGATATTCAGTGGAAGAATCGAAATTCGGACTTCCTGGCAATGGGGCTACAATGGCCTCCCAGAATTTGGTGGTACTCGAACTCTGATCAAGCCCAAAGCGGTATATGAGGTTAGACCATTCGGTCAACTTCAGACTCAGCTCCAGAGATCCGTAGACCCGTTCCTTATCATAGTCCGTACCGTTCTCATTAAGGGTAAAATAAGGATTGGTAATCCCGTACGGCGTATAATAGTTAGAAACGTTATTAAACCTGTTGGTGTAGTCTTCAAATCCACTGATGTTCAGGTCAGTGGGGATCTGCATCAGGTTGTTTAAAACCGTAAGCCCCTGTCCTGCAGCTACGGCAGCTCCGGCAGTATTGACATAATTGAGGTTACCTGACAGGCTAAGATTCCCTATCTCGCTGGTGGCGTTTACTCCGATCGTATTTCGTTCATAAGAATCTGCATTGGTTGGAAAGATTCCGTCCTGGTTCAGATTTGAATATGAAAGACGAGCCGTGGTGGTCTCGCTACCTCCGGACACGGCTACGCTATTGAGGTGGTAGGTACCGGTGGTGAAGAAATTTTCCAGCTGGTCCTCCTGGAACAGATAAGGCTTCAGCTGTTGGGCATTTTCAACAATATTACCCCAGACCCTTATTTCTCCGTCGAATCGTGGACCCCAGGAACCGTTTTCAATTAGATAATGAAGCCCATCCCAGCCTTGTCCAAAGGTGCTCTGGTACTTCGGAGTCCGGGAGATCCGGGAGAAGAAGGTGCTGGAGGAGAGGTCGATGGACAGCTTTCCTGCTTTTCCGTCTTTGGTGGTTATAATAATCACTCCGTTGGCAGCCCTGGAACCATACAAGGAGGTGGCTGAGGCGCCTTTGAGGATCGTCATGCTCTCAATATTCTCAGGATTGATGTCCTGTGAGCCTCGGCCGAAGTCATAGGCTCCGTTAAGGCTGCTGGAAAAGGTGGAGGCGTTATTGATGGGCACCCCATCTACTACATACAGGGGCTGATTGGAGCCGCTCATGGAACTTATCCCCCGGATAATGACCCCTGAGGAAGCTCCCGGGTCGGTTGAGGCGGCCGAGATGGTAACCCCGGCGACTTTGCCTTTTAAGGCGTCAGCTATGTTGGCTTGGGACCCGCGGTTGATCTCTTCTGAGTTGACCGTGGTGGTGGCTGAACCCATGGAGGATTGCTCCCGCTCAATCCCCGCTGCGGTGACTATCACCTCCTCCAGCACTGACTCGCTCTGGTTGAGGACCACATCTATTTCTGTGACATCTCCTACAGTGATCTCTGCGGTTTCCATTCCTACATAGGAAAACACCAATACATCTCCCTGGGAAGCCTGAATCTCGTAATTCCCATCGAAATCCGTCAAGGTCCCGATGGCTGTTCCTTCAATGAAAACATTTACCCCGGGTAAAGGCATCCCCTCGGTATCAGTTACATTACCCGTAATGGTCATCTCCTGTGCCGTAGCATTGGTGACCAGAAAGAGTAGAACAAGAATCTGGTAGTAGTTTTTAAATTTCATAAATAGATTTTTTGTTTAGATTCCTTAGTTGTTCAAATAATTGCGAAAAACAGAAGGGAAGGAGTAGAGGCAATTCACTGGCGACATCAGAGTTCTTAAAAATTTCCCAAACTGCCTTCGTAATTGTTTCTTGTAAATAAACAGAAAGAATGCAGGAGGAATATTTGTTTGATATGAAACCTTAGAAGTTTGGTATGAAATTTCTTTGTTGAGATAAATCATCCCTTAATTCTGAAAATTAAACGGGGAGTGAAGACTATATGTAACTGTATTGCATAGGTTTATGTTGATAGATCAATGAGGACATTTGCCCGAGATGCCGAAAAATTCACTTTTTGGATACGTCGTGAAGGAGATATCTTCTTAAAAAATTATTAAAATTATCTTCCCATGCCTTTCGTCGATCCATAAATTCATCCGTAGGAAATTCAGAAACTCAGGCGCCCTGGACGGACGGTCAGAATTCCTCATTGGGAATTGAGTAAGAGCTGCCAAAAATGAAAAGGCAAACCGGGAAGAAGGCTAATTCTCAGGAAACAAATAATAAGAACAGGAGGTTCAGATAATTTTGTTTTAATCGCGGTTTGCCTTTTTAATATTATAAAAGAAATACAATCAAATTATTTCTAAAGAAATTTGATACGAAACCCCTCTTTTTTGATTTGAAATACATATCTGTAATCATACTAGAAAATTTACGAGCTGGCCGTCTCGTGCTGGAACCGTGGTCGGTCAAGCTCAGATTGACGGAATTATTCTGATTTTAACATCCTAAATGACGGATCTCGAGCG
>CAMPJY010000058.1 GCA_946887025.1 uncultured Salinimicrobium sp. | reverse complement strand
AAGGAAGGTAGCAGGAAAAAGCAGCGATAGTTGAATTGGAAAAACGGCAGAAAAAAAGCCACGAATTCACGAATGTATTCTTTAGTTTTAAAAGATATTCGTGGATTCGTGGCAGTTAATTCCAGTAAAAAAATCTGGAACCAGAGTTTTTAGACGTTGAACCTGAAGTGCATTACATCTCCGTCCTTCACAACGTATTCTTTTCCTTCCACCTTCATTTTCCCGGCTTCCTTCACCTTGGCTTCACTGCCATAGCTAACGAAATCCTCGTAAGCAATTACTTCGGCTCGGATAAAGCCTTTCTCAAAGTCTGTGTGAATGACTCCCGCGGCCTGTGGGGCGGTGGATCCAATTGGGATGGTCCAGGCCCTTACCTCCTTTACCCCTGCGGTAAAATAGGTCTGCAGGTTCAGTAATTTATAAGCCCCGCGGATAAGTTTTGCGGAACCTGGTTCGTCGAGTCCGATATCCTGAAGGAACATCTGCCGCTCTTCATAGTCTTCTAGCTCGGTGATATCGGCTTCGGTGCCCACAGCCAGGACTATAACCTCAGCGCCTTCGTTCTTTACAGCTTCCTTAACCTGATCTACAAATTTGTTTCCCGAAACCGCGGAACCTTCGTCCACGTTACACACATACATTACGGGTTTGTCAGTGATAAACTGAAGCGGACGAATAAATTCCTCTCGCTCTTCCTCGGTAAGATCGATGGCGCGGATGGAAACTCCTGCTTCCAGGCCTGCCTTCACTTTAAGCAGGGCCGTTTCCTCTTTCTGGGCATCTTTGTTCCCCGTTTTGGCGGCACGTTTTACTTTTTCGAGCTTTTTGTCGGTGGTTTCCAGATCTTTCAGCTGCAGCTCCATATCAATGGTTTCCTTGTCTCGAATGGGATTTATGGAACCGTCCACGTGCACGATGTTTTCGTTCTCAAAGCAACGGAGCACGTGCAGGATGGCATCGGTTTCCCTGATGTTCCCCAGGAACTGGTTTCCCAGACCCTCGCCCTTGCTGGCGCCTTTTACGAGTCCGGCGATATCTACAATTTCCACAACCGCAGGCTGAACACGCTCCGGATTCACAAGGCTTTCCAGCTTCTCGAGTCTCGGATCGGGAACATTCACTACTCCCAGGTTTGGCTCGATGGTACAGAAGGGAAAATTGGCACTCTGTGCCTTGGCATTGGATAAACAGTTGAACAGGGTCGATTTTCCTACGTTTGGTAATCCTACAATTCCGGCTTTCATATAAATTATTTAAGGCTGTGCTTTTTGCGGGTGCAAAGATAGGAATTAAAACCTATTGAATATGTTCAAAGAAAAGAGGTTGGGAAAAGAAAAGACAGTTTCAACCTTTTAGTAAAACCATAACGAAGTATTATAAGCTCTTAACACGCAAACCCCCTATTTTTATAATTGATCTTAAAACAACACTATTATGAGAGGTTTATTTTCATTGCTTTTCCTGATGTTTTTTGCCACTGGACTTGCCCAGGACAGCATTCCCAGTACAACGAATGAGCAGGCTCAGCAATCAGCCCAACTGACATCCGACTCTCAGGGAGATGCCGCAAGCTATACCCTGGGCAGTGAGGAATATCGATTTATCCCTGATGCTCTTGGTTTCAGAATCGCCAAGATCGAGAACGGGGAGGAGATCGATTATGGACACCTTCGACTTACTACCGACGATGGATATTACGTGATGACTTCTATGATAAATGACCATGTTTCATATGGAAGATTTGATGAAGCCGGAAATTTTAATGCCATGAGGTACGACGAGGAATCAGATAAGGTAGTAGAGGAACATTTCGTTATTGCCTATACTGATTAAAGGAACCAAATAACCAACCATTTTACCTGCCCTACGCTATGAGCGTTTTCAGAAATGAAAGCGCTTTTTTTTGGCTCTGATTTTTATTTGGGAATCCTGCCGTAAAAGGAGTTCAGCTTTTTTAGCTCATCGGCCATATCCCAGGGAATTTCTTCAGGCTTGGCTCTCCAGCTCCAGTTTTCCCCGGTGGTTCCCGGGATATTCATCTTGGCATTGGATCCCAGACCCAGAATATCCTGCAGGGGAACTATAGAAATTTTACTGACCGAATTCAGCGCCATCCTGTGCAATTCCTCATGAATGGTTTCGGGAATTATTACTCCCGGCCAATAATTTTCCAGATTCCTCTTTTCGAGTTTACTAAGCTTTTGATACCAGCCCCTGGTAGTGTTGTTGTCATGGGTTCCGGTGTAGACAATACTGTGGGGGACATGGTTGAAAGGGATGTACGGATTTTCGGCCATTCCTTTTCCGAAAGCAAACTGCAGCACCTTCATTCCAGGGAAATCGAATTTTTCCACCAGATCGTATACATCCTGATCAAGGGAGCCCAGGTCTTCTGCAATGTAAGGCATCTCAGGAAATACCTCCTTCACCTTTTCGAAAAAAGCAACTCCGGGAGTCTTTACCCATTTTCCTTTCTTTGCGGTTTTTTCTTTTGACGGGACTTCCCAATAGGCAGAAAAACCCCTGAAATGATCCAGTCTTACGACATCGAACAACAACAGATTCTGTCGAAGCCGCGAAATCCACCAGCTGAAATCCTGGGTTTTCAGATAATTCCAGTCGTACACCGGAGTACCCCATAACTGTCCATCCTCGCTAAACAGATCGGGAGGGACTCCGGAAACCCTTGTGGGAAGTTTCTTGGAATTCAGTTTAAAACATTCCGGATGTGCCCAGCAGTCGGCACTCTCGTGATTGATATAGAAAGGAATATCTCCTATCAGCTGAACTTTTTTACGGTGAGCATACCTTAGCAGCTGCTCCCATTGAGTAAAGAAGACAAACTGCTGGAATTTCTCAAAGGCTATGGCTTCCTCTAATTCTGCGGCTTCCTTTTTCAAGGCTTCGGGATCACGATCTCTTACTTCGCGAGGCCAGGAGTACCAGCCTTTTTCGTATTTATGGTAAAGTGCCCTGTAAAGACTGAAGTCTTCAAGCCAATAGAAATGGGTTTTACAGAACTGCTCGTATTTCTTTGTTGCGGGTATTTTCTGAAAATTCAGATAAGCTGTTTTCAACAGTTGCAGTTTATGATCCTGTACGGTTTTAAAATTCACCTTCTTTTGAGAAATTCCACGAGGTTTTCGCAGCTGCCCCGGTTTCAAAAGCCCTTCGCTTTCGAGCAGTTCCGGGCTGATGAGCAGCGGATTCCCTGCAAAAGCAGAGAACGTGCTGTATGGGGAATGCCCATAGGCTTCATCAGTTGGATTTAGCGGCAGTAATTGCCAATAGCTATGCCCGGAAGCCTTCAGGAAATCTATAAAATCATAGGCAGAGGGACCCAGGTCCCCAATCCCGAAGGGAGAAGGCAGGGAGGTTATATGCATCAGGATCCCGCTGCTTCGCTTCAGTTCCATATCATTCCAGATTTGAAAGTAAAACTACAGGAAATTCCTCCAGCAGCCCCTGAAGATTGAGGAAAGGACTGCGGCTATGCTCACTATTGCTAATACAGCTTTTCCACTTTTCGGGAGCGTTATCGGGGAGGCTGATCCTAATAGATGAAAAGGCGCCCTCTATTGGTTTGAAATCCTCAGGTTCGAAGATAGTAGTGACGAAAATTGGAACTATTACAACCGCCCATTTATTATTGAGATTTCGGGCAAAGGCGATCATCTTTTCAGCATTTTCACCTGTTATTTTCAAGGGTATGTATTCGCCCTTAATGAACAGGTCCTGATAAGCCTTTCTTAATTCCAGCGCCTTGTACAGGAGGTACATTTTGATCTTTCCATCCTGATAGTTGGCCTTTAATTCTTTCAAGTTATTCTTTAGGTTGTAGACTTCAAAATGTTTAAATTCAGTCAATATGGTTTTTCTTGAGTTATAATCAACAGGCCTCCTGTTGTCAGGATCCACAAAACTCAGGTCCCAGAATTCCGTTCCCTGATAAACATCAGGGATGCCGGGAGCGGTGACTTTAATAAGCGTCTGTCCCAGGGATTTTATCGCCCCGTAATAAGCCACCTTTTCCCTGAAGGCTTTAAAGGAGTTCAAAAATTCCTTCTGCTCCGGAATAGCCTGCGCAAAATCCAGGACCGCGGTTTCATAATACTCATCCGGCTCCGCCCAGCTTGTATGCAGTTTCGCTTCCCTGAGGGCTTTCTGAAGATATTCCTTTAACCGGGGAATAAATTCCCGGACCTCTTCTTTTTCAAATGGGAAACTCCCGAGAATGCTTTGGTAGATGAAATACTCTTCATTCGCATCCGGAACCCCTGGTTTTTTTTTCAGCGACGCATTGAGCTGTTGCCATTCCTTTACCTTTTCGAACCATTCCCCCGGCAGTTCGCTAAGCACATTAATTCGCATCCGGGCATCCTCGCCTCGCTTGGTATCATGGGTGGCGGTGGCATTCAGGGAAAGTGGAAATCCGGACTGTCTTTGTTGCATTTTCCCGTGAAAGCTTTCCGCGTTTATTCCAAATATACCTGGTGAATCCCCCACTTCATTATGTGAAATAAGTCGATTGTAGATATAGAAAGCCGTATCCTCCACCCCCTTTGCGGCGAGAGGTCCGGTAAACTGCTGGGATCGGCGCAGAAATTCCAGCATCTTTTCCCTGTCTTTTTCTGCCTCTCCCAGGAATAGGGATCTCAGATATTCGAGTTCCTTTTCTCTATCCCCAGAATTTTTAACAGCCGTGTCATAGGTTGTTTGGAGGATCCCCTTTTCAGCTGAACTTAAAGGAAAGGCCTCAGGATAAATCCGATAAACCGGAAAAGAAGCCAGAAAAACCGCCAGCGCTTCTTTATAATCAGCTCCGGTATCCTTTCCCTCCTCCGGAAGCAGATCGTTCGTCTGAAGTTGGTTAACTAGATTATCCAGTTCTCCGCCCATCTTCTCCTTAAGGACAAAGAGTTTTTTCTTAAAGACCAAGGCACTATAGTCTGAGAATTCTGGGGCAATCTCGCCATAGGCCCGTGAGAATTCAGCATCAGAAGCCTTCATGGTAAACAACTGATTCACCTGGGCCAGAAAATCGTATCCTGTACTTCCCTGGGTGGGCCAGTCAGCGGGTACTTCTTCCTCAGCTTCCTGGATCTTCTCCACTACTATATAAAGTTCGGGATCAATAAATTTCCTAAGCTCCCGAAGGTAGCCTGCCGGATTAAAAAGGCCGTCAATATGATCTATCCGAAGTCCTGAAATTAGGCCCTGTTCACATAACTCCTTAACGTAGTAATGGTAGCTCTCCAGTACCTTTTGGTCCTCGGCCCTCAGGCAGATGAGATCGTTGATCGTGAAAAAACGCCGATAATTGATCTCCTCCTCGGTTTTCTTCCAGTGCACAGGACGGAAAAACTGCAGGTCCAGAATGGCTTTTATCCTGTCAGAAGAAGAATTTATTTCTTCCAGGGCTGATTTTATCTGGTCCCTCAGGCCCATATTTCCCCTAACCTCCCTAAAAAAACCCGTCTTCAGGTCCTCCCATTGTATATCGTTTCCTGAGAAATTCCCGAATTTCCCCAGCCAGTTTCTTTCGCCTGCACTCTCCAGGATGCTGGGATAGGATTGAGCACTAAGTGGATAATTGTGGCTGTAATAATTCCAGCTGAAACCATCTTCGTGAAACTTTATCTGAAGTTCTTTATTTTCAAGGACTTCCTCCAGACTTGCACCTAAAAATGGTGCCATCAGTTTTCCTGATTCCTTCCAATTGATATCGAAATATCTATAGTGTTCCGATTCCGGCCCCAGTTCAAAAATATCCCGGAGCCAGGGATTCCCCCCGTCGAAAGCCATATGATTGGGGACAATGTCCTGTAACCAGTTCATATGCTTTTGCTTCAGGATTTCGATAATTTTCCTGAATTGCTCCAGATTCCCGATTTCAGGATTTATGGTATATGGATCCAGCACGTCATAGCCGTGGGTACTCCCCTGCCTTGCCTTAAAAACAGGCGAAGCATAGATCGTGGAAATTTCCAGCTCATGCAGGTATTCCAGGATTTCCCCCAGGTCTTCCAGGGTAAAATCTGAATGAAGCTGGATTCGATATGTAGAGACAGGAACTTTCATCAGGGAGCCAGATTCAGTTTCTCACTGATTTTTATGAAAAGTTCGGTCCATTGCCTTGCAATATCATCGGTTTCGGATTTATCGGCGAATTGTTCAAAATGCGCCTCCTTCAGGTCAAAGGCAATATTCTGTGCCGCCCATTTTTCGGGAGAAATGGAACTGCTTTCAAGCCTTTCCATGAACTTATAGATGTTTTCCATCAGTTTTATATCCTCGGGGTTCTCCTGAAGTCTTCTGAACATCAGGGTCAGGCGTTCATCGACCAGAAATTTCAGGGTGGTAATATCCAGATTTGCCTGAATGATTTCAGTCGAATCGAGCAGTCTCAGGAACTCGTTCAGCTTGAATTTTTCCCGCTTCAGGTGATTCACCAGCTTGGTGTTGACAGCGGTCTCCACCGGGAGTCTCAGTCTGTCGGGCACTTTCATGTTGATTTCATTGAAGGTCATCAGCAAGGGGAAAGTGTTCTCATAAAGCAGCTGCAGGGCCCCTTCCGCACTTCGGAGGGTATTCTCCATCACCAGCTCCATGATCCTTCGCTGCTCGTCCCTGAACAGGTGCCAGAAGGAGTAATTATGGCTTCCAAAGTAACTGTCAATCAGGTTAAAGACTTCATAGATATTGCCTTTTCTGAAAAACCCAACTGCCTTATCATGAAGCTCCTGTAGTTCTTCCTCCTTAAAATCCTTTTTGACGCCGCTGAAGAGGTGCTGGTCCCCCAGGTGCAGGACCGCAAAGGAAATATCCACCTTCTCCCAGGTGATGTCAGAGCGGAATTCGGTGCGCCCGATTACCAGTTTCTGTTTCCCGCTTTCGTAGAATTTCCTGAATTTGACTGCAGCGCTGAAATTGTAAAGGCTCACCTCCTCGGGGAATTCCTCGAAAATAGAAGATACCGCGTAGTGCGCCCCAATCCTGGTCATGTCCACTACCATTGGCTTTACAAACTTCTCGTAAGCGCTTAGGGCAGTTCCGTATTCAGGAATGTTGCTGGGGATGGTATCCAGGCGGCGGGTGAATTCCTCCTCAAACTTCTTATCGCTTATTTCTTCAGCCAGTTGAATGGCCCGGGTGGCATAGAAGATATCCTGCATGGATTCCAGGCCTGTGACCTCATCAAAGAACCAGCCACAGCTGGTGTACATCAGCATACAGTGATACTGCATCTCCAGCAGCTTTAGGAGTTTTGTTTTATCCTCTTCAGAAAGATTTTCTCCGAAATTCTCCTGCAGAAAAGATTCCACATTCTCCCTTTCCCTGTTCAGCACCACCCTGATGAAGGCATTACGAACATCCCAGGGAGAAGAAGTATAAGGCTGTATTTCGGATTCATAGAGGGAGATCAACTCCTCACGCAGCCAGTCAAAGGTTTCCCTTAATGGGGCCCGCCATTCCTGATTCCAGTTCTCATTTCCTCCGGTATTACACCCGCAGTCACTCCTCCAGCGTTCAACTCCGTGGTAACAGCTCCAGGAGGTGTCTTCGATGATCTCAGCCTCATATTCCGGCGGATATTTCTCCAGGTATTCCCCATATACCGTAAGATCTACCTCCTGGTCCTGGGCAATCTTATCGAGACAGGCCGAAAGGGCCATCTCTCCAAATCTATGATGATGCCCATAGCTTTCCCCATCTGTGGCGATGTGGACCAGTTGAGGATTGGGATCATCCCTGAACTGACCCAGCAGGCGGTTTGCGAATTTGTCTCCATTGTTCAGCAAGCCTTCAAAGGCGACCCCCTGCGAAGCGGGCCCGTCGTAGAAGAAAAGTGCTATCTTGTTTCCGGAAGGCAGGTTGCATTGATAAGCCCTTTTTGGATCGACCTTGGCTCCCGATGCGTCCTTCCAATTAGCTTCTCCTATTTTTCGGGTATTCTTGGCCTGGTAAGGCGAAAGGACTGTGAATTTAATCCCATGTTTGGCGAGCAATTCCAGGTTGGAAGTATTCACAGCCGTTTCCCCAAGCCACATGCCTTCGGGCATACGATTGAACCGGGATTTAAAATCCTCTATTCCCCAGATGATCTGGGTTTCCTGATCCCTTTCATTTGCCAGGGGCATGATCAGATGATTGTATGCCTGCGCCATGGCAGACCCATGGCCTGCAAAATGCTCCTGGCTTTCCTGATCTGCCTGAAGTATTCCCTTATAGGCTTCAGGGGCCTCATTCTCCATCCATGCCAAGAGGGTCGGTCCAATATTGAAACTCATCCAGGAATAGTTATTAATGATTTCGCTGATCCTGCCTTCTGAATCAAGGATTCTTGAAGCCGTGTTACGGATATAACATTCCGCATTGATCCTGTGGTTCCAGTCGTGGTAAGGATGTGCAGATTCCTGGAGCTCCACTTTGTTAAGCCAGGGGTTCTCCCGGGGAGGCTGGTAAAAATGCCCATGTATACATATATTTTTCTTTTTCATATAGTCTGAGTTGTAAATTCGGTTAGTGTCTTTGAATTAATCTTATTGATGCTAATATCTTTAACCCGGAGTGGATTCAATAACAAAAATGGATTCTCCAGGGACCTTAATTTCTTCGGAAATATTCAGGTTCTCATAGTCCTCACTTCCTCCCCATCTTTTATCGGCAGATGAAAACAGGAACTTCCAAGCCACCTCATAAGGGAGGGAAATAGTGGAAAGACCTTTTCCAAAGTTGGCAAAAGCCTGAATGCTGTACCCATTTTCTGCTCCTGAAAGCCTGATCAATTCGTCCTTAACAAGTTCTACCGAGAAGGTATCACTCCGGAAGGGGCTGAATCTGGATTGCTTCCGCAGTTCGATAAGAAATTTATAGTAGTCAAAAATGTAACTCTGACTGGGATTTTTCCTAAAGTCCCAGTTCAACTTTGATTTTTTATAGGTGCTTTCAGACTGAGGATCCGGAAATCCCTCTTGTTTTTCTTCAAAAAAATAACTGAATTCCTTTTTCCTTCCCTCCTGCACTGCCTTTATAAGCTCCTCATCAGAATGGCTTACGAAATACTGGAATGGATTTTCTTCAGCAAATTCCTCCCCCATGAAAAGCATGGGTACGTAAGGAGAGATCAATAATATCCCCGCCGCTAATTTTAAAGCTTCCAAGGAGATAAGATGTCCTAAACGCTCCCCCAGCAGACGATTCCCGATCTGGTCATGATTCTGGAGGGATACCAGAAAATTAAAAGGATGACAGGAAGCCGGGGTATTTCCAACAGATTTTTTCCTGAAGTGGGAATAGATCCCGTCATAAACAAATGCCTGCCGCAGGGTCTTTTTCAGGTATTCCAGCTTTCCGAAATCTGAATAATAGCCATTGCTTTCTCCCGTAAGGTAAGTATGCACGGAATGATGAAAGTCGTCGACCCACTGGGCATCCAGTCCGTAGCCTCCTTTTTCATAAGGGGAAACAATTCGGGAATCATTCAGATCACTCTCCGCGATAAGTACATAAGTGCGACCTGTCCTGATTTGCAAATCATCAACCGCTTCCCTTAACTCCTGCAGAAAATGTTTTGCCCCCCGGTCTATGATTTCATGCACCGCATCGAGGCGGAGGCCGTCGAAATGGAATTCCTCCAGCCACATAAGGGCATTCTGGATAAAGAAGTTCCGCACTTCATCGGAATATTCATCATCAAAATTAATGGCCTGACCCCATGGGGTATGGTATTTTTCAGTGAAATAAGACCCGTAAACTGAGAGGTAATTTCCCTCGGGACCCATATGGTTGTAGACCACATCCAGCAGCACCGCGATTCCCTGCTGATGGCATTCATCGATCAATGATTTCAGGTCTTCCCGGCTCCCGTAGCTGTTTTGCACCGCAAAGGGATAGACTCCGTCGTAACCCCAGTTCCTGTTTCCCGGAAATTGTGCTATCGGCATGATCTCAAGGGTATTGACTCCCAATTCTGAGAAATGATCCAGTTTTTTTTTAACTCCTCCGAAAGTCCCTTCTTCTGAAAAGGTACCGACGTGAAGTTCGTAAATGATCATTTCGGAGGTGGGAAGGCCAGGCCAGTTATGATCACTCCAGTTGAAATCCTCAGAAACAACCTGGGACCAGGAGTGAACCCCTTCCGGCTGGAAACGCGAGGCGGGATCAGGAAATTCTTCGCCGTCAATTTTATATTTATAGAGGGAATTGACAGGAATATCGACTTCTGTGCGCCAGTATCCCAGCTGATCTTTTTTTAAGGTAAAGGATCCATGCTTTTTTACGACCAGCTCAATACTTTCAGCATGTGGAGCCCAGACACAAAAATTGCAGGAATCATTTATTATGTCGGCTCCGATCTTCTTCCCCATTGTTCCCTCCTTTTTTTTGGTTTCCAACATGCTTTCCCTCAAAGCTATGAAGGATACCTATGCCCTTTTAATGTTTAATATATTTTTAACTCAGGAAGTTAGCCTTCTTCTCTAACTTTAAACATAAGCCCATAGATACACCAACGGATGCCGGGACAGGAACAGGAATGCATCCGAAAAACCTTTACCCATACCCCGAAAAAGGGATTTTTTTCCTGACCTGTCAGGAATTCAGGACGATATAAAAACTCAGTAATAGTTTCAAAAATGGCTAAGAAGGTAGAAAAGAAAGACACACGTAAAGGGAAAGCTCAGGTAAATCCGAAAGAGAAAACCTCAGGCGCTGCCACTCCCCCTGAAACTTCGGGGGAAGTAAAAGGCCCCATGGGCGTTGGAGGAAGAAAAAAGTCTGAGTCAGGGGCAATAGTCAAAAAGCCGGCGAAGAACAAAGTCACTGATACAGGTAGCAGCCCAAATCAAACAAAAAAGCCTTCAGGTCCGGGTGGATTGGGTAAAGAAACCATGGGTAAAGCGCTTCCTGAAAAAACCTCTGATACCGAAGAACATCTGACTGTAACTCCGGAGAAAAGCACCTCAAAGAAAAGCAGCCGAAGTAATAAAGTACAAGGCATGCATTCCAAAGATACCTCTCCTATAATTCTGGAAGCTTCCACAAGTACTGAAAGAGAAGAAGCCAAAGCCTCGGTCAGTAAAACTTCAGACCTTCCTAAAAAGAGCATCAGAAAGCCTTCATCAGGTCCTGCAAAATCAAAGTCGCCAAAGAAAGAAACTAAACCGCGACTGACCCAAAAAGTAGATTCAGAGGAGGTGAAGCAAAGGATTCTTGATAAAAAGAAAAAGGTTGCAGAGGAGAAGAGTGAAAAATCTTCTGCCAAGAAAATGGCACGTAGAAAACCCGAAAAGGGAATCAGTGCGGAGGAAAAGAGCAAACTCCCAGACACCAGCCTTACCGAAGACCTCACGGAAGCAGCAAATAAGGCTGTAAATAAGCTGGCGGATACTGTTATCCCCGATAAAGAAACTCAGGAAGAATTAAAGGAAATAGCCAAATCCTTGCTGCCCGACCAGAAGGAACTGGAAGATAGGATAAAAAAAAAAGCAAAAACCCTGACCCCTACAAAGGAAGGGGCAACGGATAAACCCGTAGAGGCAAGCCTGATCTCTGACTATGACATCCACCTTTTCAAGGAAGGCAGGCATTATCATTTATACAAGAAGCTTGGCTCCCATCTCATGAATTATCTCGGGACCGAAGGGGTTTATTTCGCATTATGGGCGCCTAACGCTTCAGAAGTTACTGTTATTGGGGATTTCAATGATTGGGATCGACAGAGGAATCCTATGAGGCCCAGAGAAGATTCTTCAGGGATCTGGGAGGTATTTATTCCCGAAGCAAAAAACGGAAGCATCTATAAATACTTTATCAGGTCCAGTAATGGTTATGAGGTGGAAAAAGGGGATCCTTACGCATTCCTTTGGGAAACTCCCCCCAGAACCGCTTCGGTAGTATGGGATCTGAAAAATGACTGGAATGATAATGAATGGCTGTCCAGGAGAAGGAACGAAACGGAAAAAGAAAAGGCTTTTTCCATTTATGAGCTGCATTTAGGTTCGTGGAAAAGGGTCCCCGAGGAGGATGCCAGATCCCTCACCTATCGGGAAATGGCTGAAGACCTTCCGCATTATGTGAAAGAAATGGGCTTTAGCCATGTGGAATTCATGCCTGTGATGGAGCATCCATTCTTTGGCTCCTGGGGTTATCAGGTGACGGGATACTTCGCCCCCTCCAGTCGTTTCGGCACGCCTCAGGATTTCATGTATCTTATAGACAGCCTTCACAAAGAAGGAATTGGGGTTATCCTGGACTGGGTCCCCTCCCACTTTCCTGACGATATGCACGGGCTGCATTATTTTGACGGCACTTTCCTTTATGAGCACAAGGAAAAGCACAAGGGCTTCCATCCGGATTGGCAAAGTTATATTTTCAATTACGGCCGAAATGAGGTGCGATGTTTCCTCATAAGCAATGCGCTTTTCTGGCTGGACAGATTTCACGCTGACGGTTTACGCGTAGATGCGGTAGCTTCCATGCTCTATTTGGATTATTCTAGAGAAGAAGGGGAATGGGAACCCAATGAACACGGCGGAAGGGAAAACCTGGAAGCCATAAGTTTCCTGAAAGAACTCAATGAAGTGGTCTATAGGGAATTCCCTGATGTCGTGACCATTGCCGAAGAATCCACCGCCTGGCCTATGGTATCAAGGCCAACCTATCTGGGAGGGCTCGGTTTCGGATTCAAATGGATGATGGGCTGGATGCATGATACCCTGGAATATTTCAAAAAGGATCCCATCCACCGAAGGCATCATCAAAACAGTATTACCTTCAGCCTTAATTATGCATTTACTGAAAATTTTGTCCTTCCCCTGTCCCATGATGAAGTGGTTTACGGGAAACAGGCGCTGCTTAATAAAATGCCGGGGGACCAGTGGCAGCAGTTCGCCAATCTGCGGAATTTATATGCTTATATGTATGCCCATCCCGGATCAAAGTTGCTGTTCATGGGAGGGGAATTCGGACAGACTTCGGAATGGAACCACGACTCCAGCCTCGACTGGCACTTACTCCAGTATGAAGGACATGAGAAACTAAGGCAGACGGTGAAAATGCTGAATCAGTTATACAGATCTGAACCTGCCCTTCATGAGAACCTCTATACTCACGAAGGGTTTCAATGGTTGGATATAAGTGATGCCGATAATTCCGTGATAAGCTTTTTCAGAAAAAGCAAATCCGGGGAGCGGATACTGGTGATCTGTAATTTCACTCCGATGTCGAGGGAAAATTACCTATTACGGCTTTCTGAAGACACAACCTGGAAAGAGATTTTCAACTCTGATGATGAAAAATTTGGAGGAAGTAATTTAAGAAATCAGGGGGCTCTCAAAGCAGAATCGGGAACTGAAGGGAATTCCCAAGGAATTACACTGACCCTTCCGCCATTGGGAGTGTTATACCTGAAGGAGGAATAGTTAAAGCTATATCCCTTTGGTAATGGCCAAAGTGTTCGTAATTTTAGGGGACAATGAAAGATCATGGGAAAAACCAATAAGAGCATAGCAGATATAAAGTTTTCCGTACTGGATTTAGTTGCTGTAACTGAAGGAAGCACAGCTCGGGAAGCGGTTCGGCGTTCAGTGGAACTCGCAAGAAAAGCCGAAGACTGGGAATTTCACCGGTTCTGGATCTCTGAGCACCATAACATGGAGAGCATCGTCAGCTCAGCGACATCCATTTTAATTGGAAATGTAGCGAATGAAACTTCAAGAATAAGAGTGGGTTCGGGAGGGGTCATGTTACCAAACCACTCCCCGCTTGTCATCGCTGAACAATTTGGTACCCTGGAGACTTTATATCCCGGAAGAATTGATCTTGGATTGGGAAGGGCTCCGGGTACGGATCAGAAAACTGCCATGGCCCTAAGAAGGAACCGGCAGGAGAATGTCAATGATTTCCCGAATGATGTACAGCAACTTCAAAGGTATCTTTCTGAAGAGAACAGGTATTCAGAGGTGAGGGCTTTTCCGGGAGAGGGATTGGATATCCCGCTATACCTGCTTGGCTCCAGCACTTACAGTGCTCAGTTAGCGGGGATGCTAGGGCTGCCTTACGCTTTTGCAAGCCATTTTGCTCCCACCCATTTGCATGAGGCCCTGAAGCTTTATCATGAGAATTTCAGTCCATCCTCCCAGCTAAAACAGCCCTATCCTATGGCCTGTGTCAATGTGATCGCAGCTGATACAGACGAGGAAGCCGCTTTTTTGGCTACAAGTCAGCAGCAGTTTGCTTTGGGAATAATCAGAGGAATAAGAAAACCCATGCCTGCTCCCGTGGAATCCATGGAGGATATCTGGAATCCTGCAGAAAAAGCAGCCATTGCAAATATGATGACTTACAGCTTCATTGGTTCGAAGGCTACGGTACAGGAGCAGCTAAGGGAATTTATTGAACAGACCCAGGTAGAGGAGATCATAGT
>CAMPJY010000057.1 GCA_946887025.1 uncultured Salinimicrobium sp. | reverse complement strand
ATGAATTCTATCAGCCGAACGTGCAGAGGAAGCTCCTTGGTCAGGGCCACAAAATTGAGGATCTCCTTTTCTATGATTCCTGAAATAGCCACGGCGTTTAGTTTTACTCTAAATCCTTCCTTAAGAAGCAGGAGGATATTATTCCAGACCTGCTGAAACTGGTCTCTTTTTGTCACCTTTTTGAAGGTTTCCGAATCAAGAGTGTCGAGGCTTACATTTAGAGAGCGCACTCCCGCAGCTTTCAGGTCTTCAATATATTTATGGGCGAGCACTGCATTGGTGGTCATACTCAGCTCCACGGGCAGCCGGGAGAGACGACTTAAAATTTCAGAAAACTCCTTTCGCACCATGGGTTCCCCACCTGTGAGCCGGATCTTATTCACCCCCAGCCCCACAAAGGTGCGGGCAATGCTCTCAATCTCGTCCACCTGCATCAGGTGACGGTTGGGGAGGCTGGCAATATTCTCATCGGGCATGCAATACTGGCAGCGGAAGTTACAGCTGTCGGTAAGGGAGATCCTGAGATAGTCGTGGATCCTGGAAAACTTGTCTTTTAGCATAAAAGGATGCTTTTTTTGCTGAATTCTTTTTGATAAATAAACCCTGAGGTTAAAGATTAAATGATTATTCCTTGACACTGCCTTTGTGATAGACCTCCTCCTTCTTTTCTTCCCCAAAAACTCCCCTGATCTTTTCCTTGCTGGTATAAGGTTCACTTCTTTTCACAGGAAAAATGGGGTCCGGGAGATAACGTAGCAGCCACAGGGAACAGATCGCCAGAATAAGGGAACCCACAAAGGTGGTTACGGCGAAATAGAAATTCTCCTGCAGGGCGTTGTTCAGGGCACCGAAGAGGAACCAGATTTGAATGCTGACAAAAAGGATCAGCAATAACAGGATTCCAGTCATGATGGTGTTGGTCTTGTTCGGATGAGCCTCGTTCTGGGATTTTCTGAAATTGGCCATAAAAAGTAATTAAAAGATTAAAAAGATTCAAAGATTAAAGGATTAAAGAGAAAAACGGATAGGTCGACCTGTTCCTACACGGTTGTTGAGGGTTCCTCTTCTTCCTTCACATACACTTTTCCATCCTTCACCACCACTTCCAGTTGTGGCAAAGGTCTTGGTGGAGGGCCCTGAAGTACATTTCCTGTTTCAGCATCGAACCAGCCGTTATGACAGGGACATTCTATCTTTCCTTCCTCATGCCTGTATCTGACGGCGCAGGTGAGGTGAGTACATTTCTGTTCAAAGGCACGCCATTCTCCTTCCCTTAAATGGATAAGTATATAGGGTATCTTCTGGTCGCCCTCTATTTCGAACTGGAACATGCTGCCTACCGGGACCTCGCTTTCATTACACACGAAATGTTCCCCTACCAGAGGCTCTGCGGGGAAAGCAAGGGCTTTAATTACAATAGCCCCATTCCCAAGGGCCAGGGCTCCGGACAGCAGCCCCAGAAACTTCGCAAATTCTCTGCGGCTCACATGGGTGGCTTTCTCCTCCTGAATGGGAAAATCATTCTTCCAGTTTGGCACCTTATCAGGATCCTTGTGTATCATGGTCAAAGCTTTTTAGTCAATGATCAATTCATGGGTCCCCCGAGGCATCATGATCTTCACCTTCGTATTAACCGTCTGATTCCCGAATTTAAAGGTATCCATGGGAACGCTGTCGGGTCTCATACGCTCAATCTCTTCGCGGGTGCCATAATACAGCGCCTGACTAGGACAAACCGTCGCGCACATGGGTTTTTTCCCGGCACTGGTACGGTCGTAACACATGTTGCATTTCATCATCAGCTCCGCTTCCTGCATCATTTTCGGCACCCCGAAAGGACAGGCCAGAACGCAGTTGGAGCAGCCAATGCAGCGGGAAGTATTGGCACTGTGTACCACCCCAAAATCATCCTGATGTATAGCGTCCGCCGGACACACATTGGCACAGGTAGGATCCTCGCAATGCATACACACCTGGACTGTGGTCTGGATGCTTTCGGCGCGGTCCACATAGTTTACGTGGATCATGCTCTCCTGCCCGTTCGTTTCACATTCGGCACAGGCCATTTCACAAGCATGACAGCCAATACAGCGCTGCATGTCTACGAAAAAAGCCATTTCCTGGTTGTATCTGGTTTCCGGCATAATTTGGTTTTTTTGGTTAATATTCTTTCTAATTAATTGCTTTGCGGTTTGCCCACTCAGCCGGAAGACGCAATGCATTGCGTCTCTACAGCCAACTCTGGTAGGCGGTTTCTGTCAATTCCTTTGAGGACTTCACTCCTGTATTTACCAGCTGGCAGGAACATACCTTGTATTCGGGGATTTTTGATACAGGATCCAGCGCATTAATAGTCAGCTGATTGGCGGATTGTTTCCCTCCCCAGTGATAGGGGATGAAAACCGTATCTTCTCTTATGGTAGTCACTACATTGGCGGGATAAGCTGCTTCTCCCCTGCGGGTCCTTACCTTCACCAGGTCACGCTGCTCGATTCCGTATTGTTTGGCCAGTTTTGGATGTATCTCCAACAAAGGTTCCGGATACTGATCTACGAGTTTTCCAATCCTTCTTGTGGAGGTTCCGCTTAGATACTGGGATACCACCCGACCAGTTGTCAGGGTGATGGGGAATTCCTCATCCGGCATTTCTGTGGCGGGACGATACTTCACAGGAACAAAATGCGCCTTCCCATCGGGGGTTGCGAATTTTTTGTCTTCCCATAATCTCGGGGTTCCAGGGTGATCCAGCTCCGGACAGGGCCAGAAAACCCCCATGTTGTCAACCACCTTTTTATAGGTAATTCCGTAGTAATCGGCCGTACCTCCCTTGGAGGCTACCCGCAGCTCATTGAAAATATCCTCACTCGTAGCAAAATTGAATTTATCTCCGGCGCCCAGCCTCTCGGCCAATTCCATCAGGATCTCCCCATCCCTTCTGGTATCTCCGGGAGGAGTGATGGCCTCATTAATTTTCACCACCCGGCCTTCCGCCGTGGTCACAGTTCCTTCTTCCTCCTCATGTAGCGAGCCTGCCAGAACAATATCGGCGTAACGGGCAGTTTCTGAAAGGAAGGTGTCGATATTCACATAGAATTCCAGTTTCTCCAAAGCCTCCCGCACATAGGCATTGTTTGGCAGGGAAACCAGAGGATTGAAGCAGATGGAGATAAGGCCCTTGATCTCACCCCGGTGAATGGCATCGATCTGTTCATAGGCCGTAATGCCTTTCCCCGGCATCTCCTTTTCATCGATTCCCCATACCCCCGCTATATATTTCCTATGCTCCATATTGGTGATATCCCGGTTACCCGGGAGCTGGTCGCATTTATGCCCGTGTTCCCTTCCCCCCTGGCCGTTGCCCTGACCGGTGATGGTGCCATACCCGCAATAGGGACGTCCAATCCTTCCGGTTGCCAGCACCAGATTGATGGTACTGCTCACATTCTCCACGCCTTTGGAATGATGTTCAATCCCCCTTGCGTGCAGCAGGAAACTGGTTTTGGCTTTCCCCCAAAGGGTAGCCGCTTCAAGTATCTTTTCCTTCGGAATTCCTGTATGCTCCTCGGCCCAGTCCAGATCGTAATCTTTCACGGCATCGATGGCTTCCTGAAATCCTTCGGTATAATTATCTATGAAATCATGGTCCAGCCAGTCGTTGTCGACCAGTATTTTCAGCATGGCTCCAAAAAGTGCAGAATCCCCTCCGGGCCTTACAGGCAGGTGAATATCCGCCGTTCTGGCTAAGGGGATCATCCTTGGATCCACAACTATAAGTTTGGCTCCATTATCCCGGGCCCGCCAGATATAGTGGGTCAGGGTGGGGAAAGTTTCGCTTACATTGGCTCCTGCAATGATAATAACCTCCGCATGCGCAAGATCCGCCCAGCTGTTGGAGATCCTGTCCAGCCCGAAAGCTTTTTTGTTCCCTGCTCCGGCACTCACCATACACAGTCGACCGTTGTAATCCAGATTAGCCGTTTTTAGGGCTACCCGGGCAAATTTCCCGATCATATAGCTTTTTTCATTGGTAAGGGATACTCCTGAAAGCATGGCAAAAGAATCGTTGCCGTAGGTGCTCTGAATGCGTTTGATTTCACTTACGGTTTTGCTCATGGCCGTTTCCCAGTCGATATCCTCATAGCCTCTGCCTTCCACACGGCGGATAGGTGAAAGCAGTCTGTCTGGATGATTATTCTGTACATAGCGCTGAACCCCTTTTGGGCAGAGGCGCCCCTCGTTGAAAGGAAATTCCATCCAAGGCTCGAAGCCTGCGATCTTGTTGTCCTTCACCTTCAGCTGAATCCCACACTGCATCCCGCAATAGCAGCAATGTGTCTTTACCAGCTTATCCGGTTCATGGGTACCGCTGAATCCTGTCTGGGGAACATAGGCTTTATGAGGTCCGTATTTCTCAATAATTTTATCAATGGATGTGGGAAGTTTTGCCATTCCGTATAATGATTTCTTTTTATCCGAAAAATTTACCCTGTTTTTCTCGAGCCTTAAGATGCGCCAGCGCCAGTCTGGAGCGCTTGCCCTCCGGACTCAGGTCCAGATGGTTTCCCCCGGAAGGTTTATCGTAATCAAATCCCAGTTCCCTGGTCACCTTTTTCAGGTCGTCAATATGCATCTGGGTAGCGAATTCCTCCCGGGTATGCGGACATTTCGCCAGCCCTCTTCGCTTCCCCTCGTGCCGATATAAATTGGCACCTAACTGGGCCAGTCGTTGAAAAATATGGAAGAATTTCCCGAAAGGCAGCCATACCAGGAACAGAATAACTGTGATGGCGTGAATTACAGCCATGAACTGATAGGTCTTCCCCTGGAGGAAAGTATAATCATAAGAAATTCCCAGACCCGTCACGGAAATAGCAATAAGTAGGATCAGGGGAAGCCAGTCATTCTGGAAGCTCTGGGTGGCGATCAGGCCTCCATCTGTCATCCTGCGTTTCAGCATGATCACCGCACCGATTGTGACCAGTACGGAACACCAGACCAAGCCGTGAAAGGCTATAAAAGCCAGAGGAGAACCGAGTTGGAAAGAACCTGCTTCAAAACCAAAAAGCATGGCATAATAGGTAGTCTCATCCCCGGGCTTCAGAATAAAATGGATCCAGCCAAAAGTTAACGGAATGGTAATCATGAAGGCCAGCATACAACCGGTTGCCAGCATGAAATGCGCAAACCAGCGTTTGTTGCTTCGGTAACCAATAAACCTCTGGAACATGATGTTTCGGAAGAAAAGGCGTATGGATCTCCATAAGGTGGGAAAGAAATCCCTGCTGAAAAGGAATTGCATACTACGACGCCAGTAAAGTTTAGTAGGCGGTCTTTGAAGCCAAACCGAGTAACGATAGGCGATCCCAAAGATGGCAAACACTGTCCCAATTAGATAAGCCACCAGGGCCGGATCGAAATGCTGCAGGTTTCTTGAGCCCACCAGCACCAGAATCACCGTCAGAACCGCTGCAATTGTAGCCTTCATCAAAGCTTTTCGATTCAAAGTTTGAAAAAGTCTATACATGTCAATTCTTTTAAAATTCAACAGATATGCTAAATATAGGCCTTTTGTCCGCAGAGAACAAAAGCAATTTCTTAATGTTCTCTAAAAAGGCTTAGCAGAGAACTATTTATTCTTGGGAAAAAAGGTCGCCAGCAGCTGTCTTACGAAACCTGTCATTACTGCGAGCCAGGTGAACAGAGCCGCGTAAATGAATACCTCCGGGATCATTTTCAGGAAACCGATGTTCAGGGCCTCGCTCAGTCTGAAGGTACATACGGTATACATCCCCAGAGGGAAGACCATGCCCCAGTAGCTGGGGTCGTAGCCTTCAGGGGAAGTGGGTACGGGATATTTCTTTATCAAATGCCTCCAGGCTCCGAGGATCAGCAACAGGGGGATCCACCAGGTGCCTGAGGCCCAGAAGAAAAGGGTGAAACCTTTCAGAAAAGGCAACAGTTCTACAATAAAGTTGTAATCCTCCGTATGCAGGATCAGCAGGGAACCCGCGAGCGTAGTTATCGCCGTGGCCCCCATATTGATCCAGTAAGGTGCCCCCAGTTCATTCGCATGAAGAGAGAAAAAGGAAATCCGATAAATGATGAGGGACATGATATACAAATAGAAGATGCAGCCCAACAGGAACAGGCACAGCGCCAGGAAAAGGAACAGATACGCGTTCTTTCCGAAGTCTACAGAGATAAAGGAGATGAGCACCGATAGCGCCTGGATCGCCACAATTATGACTAGCCAGGTACCGTTGATCCCCTCGCTCAGCGATTTTTTATTCTGGGTGGTGGTGATGTTGAAAAAGAACCCGTACATGATCACCAGCCAGGCCAGGGCTGCAATCAGTAGGACCAGAATCGCCCAGTCCATCGCCCTGTAGAATACCACCAGCTGATTTCCAAAGATACACAGGGCCGCGACTACGGTGAAGAAGCCGGGGCCTTTCTGATAGCTCCTGAAATCCTCCAGTACCCGATTCCCGAACTTTAGACATCTGTAGCCGAAAGCCAGCAGCAACAATACCAGGAAAACCATATTCAGATAAAAAAGCCCGTAACCTACTTCCTCCCAACCGCTGAGGAAGGTGGCAATGGAGATGATCCCAGTGGCCATCACAAGCGCGAAATAAGCGGGTAAAAGTTCCTTAATCCTTAACTGTAACTGGTCCATCGGGTTGAGCGTTACCCAAAGTTAGGGAAAAGTTTTTGGTTCCTGGAATTCAGAGGATCTTCTTCAAAGTAAAATACAGCGGAAAAAAGGCTTCCTTAACTCCTGCGCAGGAAGACTTTTGTTCCCAAAAGGAAAGTGATGTAGAGGAGGAGAAGGAATAGCAGAGATCTGCCTGCAAGGTATCCAAAGCCATACTCGGTAAGTCTGTCGAAATCCCTGAATAGGATCCTGAACACCTGGTATCCGGATAATACACTTAGAAGCAGAAAAAGAAAAAAGAAGAATTTCTTCATGATTTTAAGGAAAAAGGAGCGTGACAGGCACGCTCCTTTAAGTGTAATTATTTGGTAACAGTTGTAGTTGTTGGGTTATAGAGCCCAAAGGTAAGTCCACTGATTAGCCCGTTTACAAAAGTATGGCGGGTGTGGATGGTATAATTTTCGGCTCCTCCTGCCATTTCTTTGGAATCAGATACGCTAACCGGCGCCAGCCCGTAAACCACGTAATGGTTCCATTCAGTTACTTGCTGATTTCCTTGTGCACCCTCTCCTACGACAGAAGTATAAGAATAGCACGATGAAAAAAGCACCGAAGCGGTAAACGCAACGGCGGTCATTTTGGTCAATTGTTTCAACATTGGTTTTGGTTTTAAATTATTTTTGTTTTCAAATCCTCAGATCAATAATCTGATGGAAATCGTGCAGGGCAAAACAAATATAAATAAATTTTAATTTCCCTTTAAGAATAAATTAATATTATTTTAACTGTAAGGAGCATTAATACCTGAATTCTTTAACTGCTGGTCGGCAATGGCTTTTTCGAAGGAGGATCACCTTTTAGTTCAGAAAGGTAATTATAACTCCATTCACAACCTCTTCTCCCAAAGAGAAGCAGGGCTGGATGTTCATCATAAACTTATCCCCATCAGAAGTATGAATATGCTTCACTAAATTCCTTTCGGTATACAGCACCCCTTTAATATTCCCGATGAGGCCCTGGTGACCTATCTTCTGTTTCAACTCAAAAATGCTTCTGCCTATATCGTCCTGATCTATGGAAAAAATTTCTTCTATAGGAGGAGTAAAATCAATTAATTGCAATTCTGTATCCAGGAACAGCTGTGGAACAATGGAGTTGCTGAAGTACTGTTCCAGACCAATTGTCACCTGGGGCAGGGAAGGATCTTGAGGTTTATTTATAAAGGTGTTATTTTTAATATCCATGGCAATTCTATCACATTTAAAGTAATTCTATTGTAACTTTTGACAATCCTATTCTGAAGAAACTTAGCTAGCGAGTAGGTCGCACCTGTTTCAGGGTGCGGATGAAAATGGCTATAAGATTATAGGAGGAGGAAGCACACTCGCGGTGCTATAGAGTCGGAAAGATAATTTTCAGTTTGAGATAAAAGACAAACATCTATAAATCTGTTAAATACATAAATAAAGCCGCAAGTTACGCCTTAGTTTTCAATTTCCCTAACCCTTGACTTCTAGGCACCCAAATAAGCAAAAGAAATCAGAGGAATGCGAGCAGAAAAGTTTCTCTTCACACCCCTCTGATATATTTTTTGCCTTGTTTTTGCCTAGGGTTTAAGGTAACCTCATGTTGTGCATTTCGAAAATACCATCAGGATTGTTCAATCCGATCCACAGATGCAGGGTCCAGGCCTCTGCCTCTTCATTGATCACCCAGAAATCTGCATCTCCTGAAAATCCTTCGGGTGCAGGTGGCGGACTGGTCATATCAGCAATTGGAATTATATACTCCACCCCCACGAAACGCTGATGTCCATCTTCGTCTGGTATGAAAATGAGGATCTCGGGATTCAGCATATCAAAGGTATCGTCGAACAAAGCGAAGTTCGCCCAATGATGTCCCATGTGTGGAATGTAACCTGTAATATCGGTACCCCACCCGGCTGCGGTAGCCTTCTTAAAATTACGGTACTGCGCCACACTAGCCCGCACCTGAGCGATTTCCCTGTGCGGAAGGTTTCCTTTTTCACTTTTGGACATCTTTAAAGCCGCATTCTCCGTAGGGATCTCCATTCCTTCCGGCTCACAGCTCCAGATCAATAAACACATCATACAAGCGATTGCTCCCGCAAACACCCGCCCTGAAAAAAACGAATTCCTTTTCATATAAACAGAATTTAAAGTTAGCAAACCAGGAGTAGGTAACAGGGGGAAGTTTGGGTAAAAATGTTGGGGGAAAGGAGCAGCCATATGTGGCGGCATTGAAGGGGGCATTAGGTTATAATAAAACCCTAAGCTATTGCATTTCAGAACCTAAAGATAATCAAAGCTTTTTAATAATTGAATTTTTTCTGGGAATTTCGAAGTTAAAATTACAGCCCTCTAACTGTGTTTCTTTCCATTATTTTCCGGCGCCAGAAAAAGGAAGATCGAAAACAGAATACCCTAACCCGTCACCTCCGGGAAAAATAGGTCGCACCCGCGCTGGCGGTGACCACACAGGCGATGGAGGTCCATTGAAGGGGGCTCAGGAATTCATCCAGAAACAGCATTCCTGAGAGGGCAGCGAAAGCGGGATGCAGACTCATAAGGATTCCAAAATTCTTGGGGGAGATGTCATTGAGCGCACCCATTTCAAGGGTATAGGGAATGGCACTTGTAAGCAAACCAACCGCTGCTCCAATCAGAAGTAATTCCCAGGTGAGGAACTGCAGTTCGCCACTGAAAACGCCAAAAGGAAGCACAAAGAAGGAGGCAAAAAGCATTCCCACAGCCACAGCATCGCCGCTTTTCATAATTTTCGAGACCCTTCCTCCTAATACAATATAACCTGCCCAAAGGGCTCCTGCCAATAACGCAAGCCCTACCCCGAGCAGGTCGATGGAAGATTCATTCCAAGGAGCAACCAATGCTATTCCCAGTCCTGCCAACACTACCCACACCAGGTCAATAAGCTTTCTGGAACCTATAAGCGCAAGCGCAAGCGGACCTGTAAATTCCAGGGTCACTCCAAGTCCAAGAGGAATGCGTTTAATGGCAAAATAGAACACCAGATTCATGGCTCCAAGGAAGAGGCCATAGGCAAGGCAATACTGCCACTGTTTTCGGGTAATCGCGAAAAGGCGGGTCCTGAAAACTCCCAGAAGGATTATTGCAGCGAATACAATCCGTAAACTGGCGGTACCGCTGGCACCTAGTACAGGAAACAGGTTTTTGGCAATGGAGGCTCCCCCCTGAATACTTATTATAGCGAGGAGGATGGCCGGAATGGCGGGGAGCAGAATCTTTTTTCGGGAAAGGACTCCGGAAAAGCGAGAGAAAAAATATTTCATGGTTGATTATGCAAAATTAACCTCTTGTAAAAGCCTTTTAAAAAACCTGCAAAGATGAGGAATATTTCAACTTGAACCTACGCTAACCTGAGCCACATGAAGGTTGGGTATTGGAAATTTATTTTTTGTGGCTCTTGCGTATTTCATTTTTTGCAGTAACTTTGAACTACAAAGTACTTTTTAAATGAAAAAAGACGAACAGGATTATATCAAAGACATAGCAGAGATCCGCAGCATGATGGAGCGTTCTTCCAAATTCCTTTCCCTGTCGGGCTGGGCGGGCATTATGGCCGGTATTTTTGCCCTTGCAGGGGCCTGGCTGGCATATTCCGGGCTTTATTTCAATCCCGATGAACTGGTGTACAGGCTCCCCGGGAATCCTATCTCCGGTCTGCTGCAACTGGTGCTTCTGGCACTGGGGATCCTTATTCTGGCAATCGGGACCGCCGTTTATCTTTCTTTTAAAAAAGCTGGCATTAATGGAGAAAAACTATGGAACCCCACTGCGCGACGGCTGGTGATAGCTATGGCAGTTCCCCTGATTGCGGGAGGAATTTTTATCCTGATACTTATTTCACATGGCCTTACCGGGTTGATGGCTCCCTGCAGTCTGATATTTTACGGAATTGCGCTTGTCAATGCCGGCAGGTACACTTTTAAGGAATTAAAAACACTGGGGCTGATCCAGATTCTACTGGGGCTGCTGGGCGCCTGGTTTATCGGGTACGGTTTATTGTTCTGGGCATTGGGTTTCGGGATATTCCATATCATTTATGGGATCTATATGCACTTTAAATACGAGCAGTGAAGATATCGATCGAAGGTTTAAATAAAGCATTTGAAAACAGGGTCAGACTGGGTATCATGTCGGCACTGGCAGTGAATGAGGAATTGGACTTCAGCTCTTTGAAGGAATTTCTGGACGTCACCGATGGCAACCTGGCCAGCCACCTCAAGGCCCTGGAAAAGGATGGGTACATCGGAGTTGAGAAATCCTTCGTTGACAGGAAACCGAATACCCGATATTTTATGACAAAAGAAGGAAAAACCGCTTTTAATGAGCATTTGAAAGTGCTGGAGAAGCTGATACGTTCGCAGAAGTAATAGATATTTTTTTATAGCAATACTTTGAAATACAAAGTACTTTATACACTGAATGAAAATCGATAATTAACAACTAAAAACAAAAAATCATGACACAGGAAAACAGATTACAGGCAGCACAAATGAATCCCATTTCATTAAAGAAAAGAGTTCTATGGGGAGCGGGGATCGGACTCGTTTTAATGAGCCTCTTCCTTTTCGGAATAGAGGGGAAACCGGAATGGGGCGAATACTGGAAAGTAAGGCCTCTTATTGTGGAACCCATAGCAGGGGCCATGGGGGGTGTCTTTTTTTACTTCATGGAGAAACTGGGTTCTGAAGGAGGCTGGAAAAGGATCTTCTGCACGCTTATAGGCGGACTTGGTTTCATCATCGCGATTTGGCTGGGGTCGGTATTGGGGCTGGATGGAACACTTTGGAATTAACAGGGGTACGTGGAGACCCAAGGCATTGCGTCTCCACATAAATAAAACACTTATGAAAATATTCAGGCTACTCCTTCTTCTGTGTCTGGCCAGCTGTATGGAAGAGGGGAATTCAGAAAAACCCACGGTTGTTCATTCAGCGGTTGATTCAGTTTTTAATGAAAGTAAATGGAAAATAAAAGAAGGCGACGAATATCCATACCGGGAGAAGATGCTTCAGGATCTGGTATATAATCAGCAGCTCAAGGGACTGGAGAAAGAGGAACTAATAGATCTTTTAGGGCAACCTGACCGCAGCAACAAAGGCTTTCTGTACTATACTGTGGAGCAGAAAAAGCTGGGGCTTTGGCCCATCCATACCACTACCCTGGTAATTGAGCTTTCCGAGGATAGTATTGTGAAAACCCGGAGGATACATGAGTAAAAACCTTTAAATCGTAAACCATGAAAAATGCATCAATTTCTGTAGAACTGTTCAGTTGGATATTTGCCCTGGTGGTAATCACCCTCGGAATCCTGAACCTGATCTATATTCACCCTGTACCGGGACTGGTCTATCTATTCCTTTCGCTGTTTTTTCTTCCCCCGGTGAATAGGGCCCTGAAAGGAAGGCTGGGGTTTTCAATTCCTTTTGTCATAAGGATACTCCTGTTCCTGGTCATTTGCTGGTTCACTCTGGGAATCAGCGATCTTGCTGAGATGTACGGATTGTAAGGGGCAGCCTGTAAGCTAAGAATAAGGCTAACGACCTAAAGGGGACGGAATTCAGCATTCCATACACAGATTTTTAATAAGGATTATCATGGGCAGGGAGTATTTTGTGAAGGAAGATTCGGTGGTCCGGCAGATATGGGGGAAAGGTGATACCATCCTCTTCATATTTGCGGGGGCCTCGTCGGAGTTTGCGCTGAATAAGGCGGTAGACTGGCTTTACTTTACCGGCAGACTTCCGAAGGATCCGCTGGGAAGACTGTTTTCCACCGTTTCCTATGCCCGGGAAATCGTCTTTTCTGAAAAACAGGCTGCCCTGAAGGCCATTGATCGTATTAATGCCATACATTCTGCTGTGGAGGCTGACCGGGGAGCTAAAATTCCCGACTGGGCATACAGAGATGTACTTTTCATGTTGATCGACTATTCCATTAGGGCCTTCGAAGTTCTGGAACGCAAACTCAGCAGATCTGAAAAGGAGGAGGTTTTCGACGTGTTTCTGAGGGTGGGGAATCACATGAAGTTAAAAGGTCTGCCTCAGGATTTCACAAGCTGGGAGGAAATGCGAGAAAGTCACCTGCAGCTGGACCTGGAGTATGGTCACTATTCGAAGGACCTGTTTCTTCAATATCGCAAACATCTGGGGCCGGTGAGATACCGGCTCCTGCTGGAGGCGCAGATCCTGGTGGTTCCCAAAAAAGTCAGGGGACTGTTCAGTTACCGGAACACTTCATTTCTGAGTCCGATCCTCGGTATTTATAAATTGAGCAGGAGAATCAGCCTGGACGGGCTGTTGAAGGCGATCATTCTGCCGCCCGAATACAAAAAGGAAATCAGGGAATTGGATATAATGAAAAAGGCCTGAAAGGTTTTAAAAACCCGCCAGGCCTGATATCCCTATTTTGCTCCCCATTCCTTCAGGGAATCCCGGTTCAGTTTCACATAATCCTTATTTCCGGCCTTTTCAGCAGCGGCCAGGGATTTTCTGGCTGATTTAATGGCATCTTCCTTTTTGCCCAAATCAGCCTCAATAAGAGCCTTTCTCCTCAGCACCCAGTAAGCCTCGGGATTTCCCATCTCCACCGCTTTCTGTATCCACTGGTAAGCTTTCTGAAGGTCCTTTTCCTGTTCGTGAAAATAGGAGGCAGCGCCGTAGTAATCCCCTGCAGTCGGCCCATTCATTATTTTTTCAATACTGGCCATGGCCCTTTCGTCGGTGGGCACCTCGAACCGCAGGATGGCGGCGGTATTTTCCCAGATGAAGCTCAGGTCTGCGGAGTCGTTCTGTATCTCGTCGATACTGATGGTGAAGGTTTCCATGTCGAAGGGAAGTTCAAAAATTTCTGCAGTAGCTTTTAAAGCCACCTTGGATTCATCCCATTCTTCCGGAAGGCCCCAGTTGCTGGTATCTTCATAGAAGATCACCTCCCACTGCTTTTCCCCGGGAACGGTGTAAATGGCATAGCTGCCCGCGGGAAGTTCTTTTCCCTGAATTTTCACCCCGGTATCAAAGGAAATGGTGGTGTTGCTGTTCGCCCCGGTGCGCCATTTTTCATTGAATGGCACCAGATCGCCAAAAATGCTGCGCCCCCTCATTCCGGGACGGGAATACTCCAGGCTGACATTGGTCAGGCCTACTACCTGCTCCAGCTTCGAGAAAGGACTGGGCTGGGGCACCTGGATCTGTGCGGAAAGGCTATAAGCCATGAAGCCGACACAGAGAAATAGAAAGATGTTTTTCATGATTTTAATTGATTGTTTCCTCAAATATAGAGATTTAAGGTTTAGGTGTATACCCGGGCCCTACTTTCTCTTTAACAAACCTGAGGCAGGTCTCGGATACTGGCTGCCTTGGGTTAAAATCCTTTCTGAGGCAAACTACAGCTAGTTTGTCACCTCCTCGTGGATAGCGGCAACAGTTTCCGCGTTGTCAACTCCCAGGCCTTCCCGCTGGTGTACCAGCACTCCGTTTTCATCAAACACACTAATAATATTGGAGTGGGAAAAGTCGATGGGAGATATCTTTTTATAACTCACTGCCAGCACGGTTGCAAACTCTCGGGTGGCTGCCTCAGTTCCCCTCAGGAACATCCAGTGGTCCTCCTCCATCATATTCTCCCTTGAGAATTCCTTCAGGCGCTCAGGGGTATCGGTTGCAGGGTCTATACTCACCATGATAAACTTCAGCTTGTCCAGATCTTCGGCAGGCACCTGTTTCTCAATGTTCCTCATATCGGCTACCAGACGTGGGCAGGCGGCTTTACAACTGGTGTAAACCATCACCATCACCAGGACCTTGCCCCTGAGTTCCTGCAGTTCTATGTCCTGGCCATCCTGGGTAGTCCAGGTGGACGGAAGGTTGTAAATGGAAAGTTCGGGCAGCTCCGCACTCAGGTCGAGCACTGAAGTATCCATTGGTTCTATGATTACGGGCGCATCATCGGCCATGTTGCAGGCGGTGAA
>CAMPJY010000056.1 GCA_946887025.1 uncultured Salinimicrobium sp. | reverse complement strand
GCGATTTTCCTGTTGTTCACGTCGGCACCAAGGATGATCTTTTCGCTTCCGTAATTTCTGATCCAGGTTTCAAATAGTTCAGGATCCTTGACAGCAATGCTGCCTCCCGTAATCTGGGTGGCACCGGATTCGAAGGCGATCTTCAGATCTGCATCAGATTTTAAGCCTCCCCCGAAATCTATCTGCAGGGAGGTCTTTGATGCTATCTCTTCAAGGACCTTGTAATTCACAATTTTCTGAGATCTGGCTCCATCCAGATCAACGAGGTGCAGATATTGTATCCCGTGATTCTCAAACATTTTAGCAGCTTCTAAAGGATCTTCATTGTATATTATTTTCGTGCTGTAATCGCCCTTGGTGAGCCTAACGCATTTTCCTTCAATGATATCAATGGCAGGGATTATTCTCATGACTGTGCGGAGGATTTAAGTTCTAGTTTTAAAAAATTCTCAAGAATACGCTCTCCTGTTTTCCCGCTTTTCTCGGGATGGAACTGGAGTCCATAGAAATTTTCCTTGTGGAGGGCAGAGGAATATTTGACCCCATATTCTGTAGTGGCAATTGTGGCAGAACTCATGGGAGCATAATAGCTATGGACCATATAGATGTAGTCGTTTTCTTTGATGTTGGTGAACAAGGGAGATTTTAAATTGGAGATCTGATTCCAGCCTATGTGTGGGACCTTGACAGCAGTGTCAAATTTGCGTACCTCCACTTCAAAAATTCCCAGGCCTTTGGTATTTCCTTCCTCCGAACTCGCACACATCAGCTGCATTCCCAGACAGATTCCCAGAACCGGCTGCTTCAGTTGGGGGATCAGCAGGTCCAGTCCGGAATCCTTCAGTTTTAACATGGCATTTCCTGCCTCCCCTACTCCCGGGAAAATCACTTTATCAGCTGAGGCAATTTCCCTGGGATTATTACTCAAAACTCCCTGGTATCCATGCCGCTGCAGGGCGAATTTCAGGCTCTGAATATTTCCTGCCCCATAGTCAATAATGACTATCTTCTCTTTTGTTGCGGTTTCTTTGTCCAGCATTATTTCTTCCATTAAGATTAAAGCATGCCCTTGGTACTTGGCAGGATCATTTTTTCGGGATCCTGCTTTACGGCAGCCTTTATGGCTTTTGCAAAAGCCTTGAATATGGATTCTATCTTGTGATGTTCGTTGGTGCCTTCCGCTTTGATGTTAAGATTTGCTTTCGCGCCATCGGTAAAGGATTTAAAGAAGTGGAAGAACATTTCCGTGGGCATTTCCCCAATCTTTTCCCTTTTGAATTCAGCCTCCCACACCAGCCAGTTCCTTCCTCCGAAATCGATGGAAACCTGGGCAAGGCAGTCATCCATAGGCAGGCAGAAACCATAGCGCTCGATGCCCAGTTTGTTTCCAAGGGCTATGGAAAATACTTCTCCCAAGGCAATGGCTGTATCTTCAATGCTATGGTGTTCGTCCACCTCCAGATCTCCTTTCACCTTTAACTCCAGGTCCATCTGTCCATGCCGTGCGAGCTGGTCCAGCATATGATCAAAGAACTTTATGCCTGTGTCGATGTCACTTTTCCCGGTGCCATCAAGGTTCAGTTTAATGGAAATATCGGTTTCATTGGTTTTCCGAACCAGCTCTGCCCCTCTCTGCCGGCGTTTTAGGTGATTATAGATTTCCTCCCAGCTGTCGGTGGAAAGGGATATGAGCTCATCCAGTTCCGACCTGTCCACCGATATCTCTTTACTGCCCAATTCCTCATGGGTATGAATGAAGATGCCTTTGCTTCCCAGGTTTTTCGCCAGTTCCATATCAGTGAGCCGGTCGCCAATGACATAGGAATTTTCAAGGTCGAACTCTTCTTTCGAAAAATATCTTTTCAGCAGGCCGGTTTTTGGCTTGCGGGTTTCAGCCATCTCCTCCGGAAAGGTTCTGTCGATGATAATTTCCTCAAAAAAGACCCCTTCCCCTTCCAGAATCTGAAGTAAGAGCTCCTGGATTGGCCAGAATGTATCCTCAGGATAGGAATCCGTACCAAGCCCGTCCTGGTTGGTTACCATTACCAGTTCATAATCCAGTTCCCTCGCAATACGGGCCAGGTATTGAATTGCTTCCGGGTAAAATTTCAGCTTTCCAAAATGGTCGAGCTGGTAATCTTCAGGTTCCAGGACTATGGTCCCATCACGGTCTATGAACAATACTTTTTTTCTCATGGGGTTTTTCATTTCTATTGAAGGCATTAAAATTCGATTAAGAGTCTGAAGTCTGCATTTGCTTTAGGGCGTCCATCAGCTTCAGGTTTTCCTCTGTGGTGCCTATGGTGAAACGTAAGCAGTTTTCGCATAATTGCTGAGAAGATCTATCCCTGATGACAATTCCTCGCTCTATCAGCTCAGAATAACGTCTGGGAGCGTCGTCCACCTTAAGCAGAATAAAGTTTGCATCTGAAGGATAAATTTTACGGACGAAGCTGATCTTGGGCAGTTCCTTTTCCAAAAGGATTCTTTGTTCAAGGATTTCCTTTATTTCCTTTTCTACAACATCTACCCGTTTAAGTGCTTCAAGGGCGCTGCGCTGAGTTAGCAGGTTGATATTGTACGGCGGCTTGATCTTGTTTAGCAAGGCAATTATTTCTTCGGAAGCATAGGCTATACCCAACCGGATGCCCGCCAGGCCATAGGCTTTAGAGAGGGTCTGGGTGATAATAAGATTGGGGAAATCACTTAGCTTCCTGAGCCAGCTCTGCTTTTCCGAAAAATCTATGTAGGCTTCATCTATTACCACCAGCCCATTAAAGTTTTCAAGAAGTTTTACTACCTGGTCCTCTGCAAATGAATTGCCTGATGGGTTGTTTGGGGAACAGAGGAAAATGATTCTGGTTTTGGAATCGACTGCATCCAGGATCTTCACCTGCCTTGGCTGAAACTCCTCATCCAGGAGCACCTCGCGTTCCTCGATATTGTTGATCCTGGCCAGCACCTTATACATCCCGTATGTCGGTGGCAGGGTGATAATATTGTCAATTCCGGGTTCGCAGAAAACGCGAAAGATCAGGTCCAGCACTTCATCGCTGCCATTTCCGAGGAGGATCTGCTTAGTGCTGATATCTTTTTGTGCCGCGAGCACTGCCTTCAGCTCTTTCTGCTGAGGATCCGGATAGCGGTTGAGTCCGTTGTCAAAGGGGTTTTCATTCGCATCAAGAAAAACCATCTCCTTACCATCTGATTTAAATTCATCCCTGGCAGAGGAATAGGGCAAAAGTTCAAGTACATTCTTTCGCACCAGATCATTGAGACTAAAATTATTTCTCATAAGCTGCTTTTAAACTGTTCAACCTGAGGCTTACCGCATTGCTGTGAGCCTGCAGGCCTTCTGCCTGGGCCATGAGTTCAATGGCGGGGCCTATATTACTTATTCCTTCTTTGGTGATTTCCTGAAAACTGATGCTCTTCTGAAAACTGTCGAGGTTCACCCCGCTATACTGTCTGGCATAACCATTGGTAGGCAGGGTATGGTTGGTCCCGGAGGCATAGTCTCCGGCACTTTCAGGGGTATAATTTCCAATGAAGACCGAACCTGCATTACGAATTCCCGCCGTGTAAAAAGAAGGATTCCTGGTGCAGATGATAAAATGTTCGGGAGCGTAATCATTAATGAAATCCAAGGCTGCTTTTTTGTCTCTAAGGAGAATAAATCGGGAGTTTTGCATGGCTGCCTTCGCAATCTGTTTCCTGGGCAGGGCCTGGAGTTGATTGGAGATTTCGGCTTCTACTTTTTGAATTAAATCCTGGGAATCGGATATCAGGAGCACCTGACTATCAGCCCCATGTTCGGCCTGGGACAGCAGGTCGGAGGCAACAAAAGCAGGATTTGCAGAGTCATCAGCAACTACTAACAATTCTGAAGGCCCGGCGGGCATATCAATACCTACCCCTTTTTTGGTGGCGAATTGTTTGGCTGCTGTGACATATTGGTTTCCCGGACCAAAGATTTTGTAAACCTTCGGAAGGCTTTCAGTTCCATAGGTCATTCCCGCTATAGCCTGGATACCTCCCAGCTTGAAGACCTGGGTCACTCCGCATAATTGTGCGGTATACAGGACTGCGGGATGTAATTTACCAGAACTGTCAGGAGGGGAACATAAAATAATCTCTTCACAACCCGCCAGTTTGGCTGGGACAGCCAGCATTAAGATGGTGGAAAACAAAGGCGCAGTTCCTCCGGGGATATAGAGACCAACCTTCTGGATAGGCCTTTTCTCCTGCCAGCATTGTACGCCAGGTGAAGTTTCTATTTCAACCCTTCCGGTTTTCTGGGCAGCATGGAACTTTTCAATATTGTTCTTAGCCAGTGTTATGGCCTGCTTTAATTCCGGAGATATAACCGAAATCGCCTCCTCAAATTCTGCCTCGGAAATTCGAAAAGATTCCAGAGTTACCTGGTCGAATTTCCGGGTATATTCCTTTAAAGCCTCATCTCCCCTTTCCTGAACTTCCTGAAAGACCTTTGCCACCGTCACTTCCAAAGTATTCAGATCTATATTTGGCCTTTTAAGTAGTCCCGGCCATTGGCTGGGCTCTGGGTTATCATATTTATTTATCTCAATATTCATTCTTCAGATTTTATTTCCTGTTTACATTCCTTATAGTACCATCTTCTCGATAGGCACCACCAGGATTCCTTCGGCGCCATTCTCTTTCAGCTCATCGATGACCTCCCAGAATCGCTCCTCCTTTATCACGGTGTGTAAGGAGCTCCAGCCTTTCTCGGCGAGGGGAAGAACGGTAGGGCTACGCATCCCGGGCAATAATTGGATCACCTTATCCAGTTTTTCATTCGGGATGTTCATCAGGATATATTTTGACTGTCTTGCCCTGAGGACCGACTTTATCCTGAACTGCAGTTTTTCAAAGATCCCTTTTCGTTCGGCAGAGATCTGGGGAGACACCGCCAGCACCGCCTCACTTTTCATGATCACCTCCACCTCCTTCAGGTTATTTTTGAAAAGGGTGCTGCCGCTGGAAACTATATCGCAGATGGCATCCGCAAGTCCAATATTTGGGGCGATTTCCACAGACCCGTTAATAACGTGGATATCAGCTTTCAGGCCTTTCTCAGAAAAAAACTGCTGTACGGTATTGGGATAAGAGGTAGCTATTTTCTTCCCGTGAAGATCCTCCAAAGCTGAATATTTGAAGGTCCTGGGGACGGCAAGGGAAACCCTGCAGGAGGAGAAGCCAAGTTTTTCTGCCCTGCCAATTCCCTCTCCTTTTTCCACCAGGACATTCTCCCCGAGGATTGCAATATCGACCACGCCATCGAGGAGATATTGGGGAATATCGCCATTTCGGAGATAAAAAACATCAAGTGGGAAGTTGTTGGAGGTGGCTTTTAGCTGTTCCTTGCCATTGTCTACTGAAATTCCTGAATCCTTAAGGAGCTTCAGGGAATCATCGTGAAGTCTCCCTGATTTCTGGACTGCAATTCTTAATCTCTGCATTTTGCTGATCTTTATGGTTTCAGCAGTTCAAAAGGGTAGAAATAAAAAACCCGTCTGAGCTGCTCAAACGGGTTTTACAAATATGTTTCAAGTACACATACCTATCTCACCTCGCTGGAGCGAATGAATGAGAATGATGATGATGTACCTGTGTTGCTATCATGACTTAGGCAAATCTACACAAAAAATTGAATAGAAAAATATCCATTGCTTCTTTTCTGGTTTTTTTAACCTTAATTGTTGCCCAGGATCAGCGGCATGCCTTCATCCCCGGAACCAATAACAACTACTTTGGTATTTGGAGATTCTGCTAGTTTTACCGTAGCCTGAATACCTTTCTCCTTCAGGATCATATCCGTCAGGGAAGCACTCAGAATCCTGTTGGCAGTTGCCTTTCCTTCAGATTCAATTCGTTGTCTTTCCGCTTCTTTGGTCGCTTTTGCCAGTCGGAATTCATATTCAAGCGACTCCTGTTCCTGTTTTAATTTGCGTTCAATGGCATCTTTAATGGTAGGAGGCAGGGAAACATCACGTACCAGCACTTCATTTACCTGGATGTACTGATTCTTTAAAAGAAGAACGGTTTCCTCCAGGATTTCCCTTTGGATAAGTTCCCTTTTGCTGGCATAAAGCTGTTCGGGAATATAACGTCCAACCACGCTTCGGGCGGCAGAACGAATGGCTGGTTGCAGAACCCTTTGAATATACTCCTCCCCTTTCTCCTGATGTAATTTTCCAAGTTCATCGTAGGATGGTTCAAACCAGACGGTGGCATCCAGCTTGATCTCAAGTCCATTGGAAGAAAGCACCTGCATCTTTTCTTCCAGGGATTGCTGGCGAACTTCATATACAAAAACTTTATTCCACGGGGCTACCAGGTGGAACCCTTCCCCTAAAGGTGGCTCATCGGTAACGACTCCTCCTGCAAAAGTCCTGTAAAGAACTCCCGCCTCCCCGGAATTAATGGTAACTGTAGATTTAGCAAGTAAAACAATAAGAAAAACAACTAAAATTAAAATTGGAAGCCCAATTTTCGGTAATCTGTCCATAGTAGGTAATAATGTAAATTAAATTAATCCGTGGTATTTCCTTAAAAACCATTCCGCACTGAAAAAAAACAGGGTAATAGCCAGTAAATAATACCAATCGATCAAAGATACATGGTTTTTGCGGCTTTTCTGGACCACGGCATTATTATTATCCGCAAGCAGCGCCTCAATTATTTTGTCTTCTTCCTCAGCGAAATACAGTTCGGTACCTTTTGCATCTGCAATTTGCTGAAGCCCTGTGACATTGGCGCTTGTAAACTGTTTTTCAATCTCGAAATCGAGAAGGCTGAAAGTTCCGGAAGCAGATAGATTCTCGCCTTCCACTCTCACTATAAAGGAATAATCGGATGCAGGTAAGGAACCAAGCTTTACCTGGTATTTATTCCCGATCAGACTCATGGGGATCACCAGTTTTTCGCGGTTTTTCAGGTTCGTCAATTCGAGATTCAGTTTGCCTCTTGGATCAGAATTATAGTTCTCATCAAAGTACTGAGCCGAAAGCAGGATATTCTCATTCCCATAGTAAACATTTTCATAGTTCAAGGAAAGCCTGTCCTTTCTTTGGGTGGAAGCTAAAAACTGAACCAGTTTCCCAATCAGATTATCGAAAGATTCAAAACTGCTTTCATCCAGGAATACCTGCGCCCTCCATTTCCATATATTGGTTCCAAAAAGAAAAGCTTTTTTGGCCTGTGGTTCTTCAACAAGTGCCAGTAAAGGGGTTTCAGTAGAGATTCCCTGGACCTGCTGATACAGCAGGATCTCGGCCTGCTCGCTTACCTGCATCTCCCCAAAGGCCCCGACTAAAGGAGGAAAATTAGAATAACCAATATCATTAAGCTGGAAAGTAGCAAAGTCAGGGTTCAGCTCAGGAAAGAACTCTTCGGTCTGGCTGGATACCTCCTTCTTGAAATAATCCTGGGCCTGATTGACAAATCTCCAGTCAGTCTCAGGTCCCGTGATCACCCAGTAATTTCTTTCTTCCTCTTTAACGGATTCCCACAAATCTTCAAATTCCCTGGTAGGCTGGTAAAGAATAACAAGTTCAAATTCCTCCAGATTTGCGGGAAGATCCTCCATCATTACAATTTCCACTTGTCTTTGCTGGTTGGTTTCTATGGATTCCTTCAGGACACCAAGATCGGGATGTATCAGACTGCTCACCACAAGAATGGAGGAACGCTCATCTATGACTTCCACTGCAAAGCCGTGTTTATTGTTCGCGGTATTCTTCTCATCTTCCATGGGAAGGATCTGGGCCTCATAAGTTGAGACACCTATGGAATTAGCCGGTAGAAGGGCCGTAATTACATGAGAATTCTGCTTTTGATCAAATTCCACCTCGGTAGAAAAAACCGTTGTATTGCCTTCTTTAATTAAAAGTCTTGTTTGTACTGCTGCATTGCCGGAGTAATTCAGAAAGACCTCTACAGGAAATTTATTCTGCAGAAAGGCATATCTGTTTACGTTCACCCTGGAAATTAAGAAGTCCTGATGGGCCGCAGTATCTCCTACAATTACGGGAAGGATGGCATGATCAAAACTCCGGGCCTGGAACTGATAATTCCCTCCGAAGGTCTGGTTCCCGTCACTGATCAGAACAGTTGGAGAGGTGGTGTTTTTATAGATATTGTCGAGGCCCTTCAAGGCGTCCTGAATATTGGTCTGGGCTTCTGTAAAACCGAATGATTTTGCTTGATTCAGTTCGTTTCCGAAGGAATAAAGACTGACATTAAATCTATCCCGGATCTTTGGGTTATCGGTGATCGCAGAGACCAAATTAACCACTTTGGCACTGTCGCCGGAATTTGCAATGGAAGATGAATTGTCTACCGCAACTAAAAGATTCGGTTTCTCGGTAAAATAGGTGGAATGGGTAATTTTCGGATTAATCAATAACAGCAGGACCGCAAAAATACCTCCTGCCCTTAAAAAAGTTAGGATCCAGGTATATCGTGCAGATCTTTTTCCTTTATAGAAATATTGAAACCATGCCAGGGCAAGGGCAATGATGGCTGAAAGAATTATAAGAAGAATCGTGCTTTGAAGCATTCAGCTGAGAATTATAGGGCAAGATAATGGTTTGGAATTAAATACAATTCGCCGTCTGAAATAAAAATCCCACTCTGAAAGGAGCGGGATTTTTTTTAAATATATTCTTAGACGAATTCCTTCTAGGTCAACATTCCACCGTCCACATTGAGTACCTGTCCTGTAATATAAGAACTCAAATCGCTGCCTAAAAAAACGCAGGCATTCGCAATATCTTCGGGGGAGCCTCCGCGTTTCAAGGGAATGGCTTCTCTCCATCCATCTACGGTCTTTTCATCAAGCTTGGCAGTCATTTCGGTTTCAATAAATCCGGGTGCGATCACATTGGTCCTGATATTCCTTGACCCCAGTTCGAGAGCCATGGACTTGGAAAATCCTATCATTCCTGCTTTGGAAGCTGCATAATTGGCCTGACCTGCATTTCCCTTGACCCCGACTACACTGCTCATATTGATAATGCTTCCCTTGCGTTGCTTCAGCATGGTCCGCTGGACTGCTTTGGTCATGTTAAATATGGACTTCAGGTTTACTTCGATCACCTTATCGAAATCCTCCTCACTCATGCGCATCAGAAGGTTGTCTTTGGTGATCCCGGCGTTATTCACCAGAATATCTATACTACCAAATTCTGCAAGTACGTCATTGGCCAGTTGCTGTGCCTCTTCAAAGTTGGCTGCATTTGATTTATATCCCTTGGCCTTAATTCCAAGGGCCTGGAGTTCTTTTTCCAGTTCATTGGCAGCTTCCACAGAAGAGCTGTAGGTAAAAGCTACGTTGGCACCATGTTGGGCGAAAACTTCAGCGATCCCTTTTCCTATTCCCCTGCTCGCACCGGTAATTATAGCATTTTTTCCTTCTAAAAGTTTCATAAGTGTATTTTTGATTGTCAGTTATAAAAAGGTTTTAAAGCCTGTTCAAATATAACAAAACCCTGAAGTATGGGAATAAAAAAACCTCCTGAAGTTCCCTTTTTGAAAGAAGGAAAGTCTACAGGAGGTCTTTTATGTAAGAGTATATGGGATTATCCCATCACTTCTTTTACTTTTTTACCTATTTCGGCAGGAGAATCAACTACGATTATTCCACATTCCCGCATGATGGCTTTTTTAGCTTCAGCAGTATCCTCGCTTCCACCAACTATAGCTCCTGCATGTCCCATGGTTCTACCTTTAGGTGCGGTTTCCCCTGCAATAAATCCTACTACAGGTTTTTTGTTCCCATTCTCTTTCACCCATCTGGCTGCATCGGCTTCGAGTTGACCTCCGATCTCCCCGATCATTACGATACACTCCGTCTCCTCATCGTTCATCAAAAGTTCAACAGCTTCCTTGGTTGTGGTTCCGATAATCGGATCTCCCCCAATTCCAATTGCCGTAGTAATGCCCAGGCCTTGTTTTACGACCTGATCGGCAGCTTCGTAGGTAAGGGTCCCGGATTTAGAAACAATACCCACAGATCCTTTTTTAAACACAAATCCTGGCATGATCCCTACTTTAGCCTCTTCAGGAGTAATAACTCCGGGGCAGTTTGGTCCAACCAATCGGCAATCCTTGTCTTTTATATAATCGGCAGCCTTGATCATATCAGCTACCGGAATTCCTTCAGTAATAGTAATTATAACCTTTATTCCCGCCTCGGCAGCTTCCATAATGGCGTCAGCAGCAAAAGCCGGGGGAACAAAAATAATGGAAACATCTGCGCCGGTTTCTTTTACAGCATCCTGTACTGTATTAAAAACAGGACGGTCCAGGTGATTCTGACCACCTTTTCCCGGAGTCACTCCTCCAACAACATTGGTTCCGTATTCAATCATTTGCCCGGCGTGGAAAGTTCCCTCGCTTCCGGTGAATCCTTGAACGATTATTTTTGAATCTTTATTGACTAAAACACTCATAGTTTCTTTTGATTTTTCGAGTTACAAAATTAGGTTTTTAAATATGAAACCTAAAGGGATTTTAATTTTAAATTGAAAGGAAGGAACTGAGGTTTTCAGGACTGTCATCGGCAGGTTGACTCATCTGGTGACCTCTATACATTTTGTCGTCTTTGATCTGCCAGATAGCCATAAAATGTCCCATTGGCATCTCCTCTCTGGGGTTTTCAATGGTTTTTACAAAATAAGTGAACCTGATGGTAACCATATCTTTTTTACGGATCAAATGGCTTATTTCAGCTCGTAGAGAATAAAAGGATTTGGAAATCTCCTGCACCATTTTTTCAATATCCTCGTACCTCAATTTGTGAAAACCAGAGCTGCTGTTCCAAAACAATTCGGCTTCAGGATGTAAATATTGTTCAAGGGTTCCAGGGTTCTTATAGAAGTCAGACTTATAAAATTCTTCTACAACTTTTTTTCTTCTTTCAGCCATGATCTTTTACTTTAGCTTTTCGATAATTTTAGGTAATTGCCTTATAAGGGCCATTTCCTTTAATTTGGCCCTGGATTCCACAGCAGGATTTCCCGTGTAGATCGTATTTTCCCGAGTTGATTTCGTAATTCCGGCCTTCCCCATTAAGACCCCTCCTTTTTTGATGACTATACCGCTGCGCGTGCCTACCTGTCCCCAGATAGTTACCTCATCTTCAATAATAACACAGCCAGCGATCCCTGTCTGGGATGCGATAAGACAGTGTTTCCCGATTACAGTGTCATGACCAACCTGAACCATATTATCCAGTTTGCTACCCTCTCCGATGATGGTATCCCCAGTAACTCCTTTATCTATGGTGCTGTTGGCCCCAATATCAACATTATCCTTGATGACAACCCTGCCTCCCGATATTAGTTTATCGTAGCCTTCCGGTCTTCTTTTATAATAGAAAGCATCACCCCCAAGTACGGCTCCTGCGTGAATGGTTACGTTATTCCCTATTATAGCGTTGTCATAAATGCTCACATTGGAATGGATAAGGCAATTATTGCCGATCTTCACATTGTTCCCAATAAAAACATTTGGTTGCAGGATGGTCCCCTCACCTATCTCTGCCGAAGGAGCTATAGAAGCCAGGGAATTTTCGAAAGGTTTAAAGTATTCAGTAAGCTTGTTGAAATCCCTGAATGGGTCATCTGAAATTAATAAAGCTTTTCCTTCAGGACACTCCACCTGCTTATTGATAAGAATAACCGTAGCGGCGGAAGTCAGGGCTTTATCGTAATATTTCGGATGATCCACAAAAACAATATCCCCCGGAACCACGACGTGGATCTCGTTCATGCCTAATACCGGGAAATCCGGATCCCCTACATATTCAGAAGAAATAAGGGTCGCTATCTGCCGGAGCGTATGTTTTTGTGGAAATTTCATTTATAGATGCTATTAGTTTACCAAAGATACAAACCCTGTAGCTCCTATCCTTATTCCTTGATGCGTTCCTTATAAGTCCCCTTATCAGTCTCGATCCTGATCTTATCCCCTTCATTTATAAATAAAGGAACGTTAACCTCTGCCCCGGTTTCCACAGTAGCCGGTTTAGTGGCGTTGGTGGCGGTATTTCCTTTCACTCCAGGTTCGGTATGGGTAACTTCAAGAACAACGCTTGCAGGCATCTCCACTGATAACGGCATGTTGTCTTCCGTATTGATCAGCACAGTAACCACTTCCCCTTCCTTTAAAAGATTGGGCGCATCAAGAGCATTTTCAGAAAGAGCAATCTGGGTATAGTCCTCGGTGTTCATAAAATGATAATGTTCCCCATCGTTATATAGGAACTGGAATTTATGGGTCTCTACCCGGACCTCTTCAATTTTATGACCTGCAGAAAAGGTATTGTCAAGCACTTTTCCTGAGGTTACACTTTTAAGTTTAGTCCTTACAAATGCAGGTCCCTTTCCGGGTTTTACATGAAGGAACTCAATTACTTTATAAATATCATGATTATAACGAATGCATAACCCATTTCTAATATCACTGGTACTTGCCATCTTCTCTTTTTTAATTTGAACTAAAATATCCTTTCATGATTCCCCTCTGGGAATTCTTTATAAACTCTAAAATATCATCTCTTTCCGGGGTGGCCTCCATTTCGGCCTCAATAATAGCCACCGCCTGAGTATTATTGTAATTCTTCTGATAAAGAATACGATAAATATCCTGGATCTCCCGGATCTTTTCCGTAGAAAACCCACGACGACGCAAACCAATGGAATTGACCCCCACGTATGATAATGGCTCTCTACCTGCCTTTACAAAAGGAGGGACATCTTTTCTCACTAAAGATCCACCTGTCACAAAAGCATGGCTACCAATGCTGCAGAATTGCTGAATGGCAACCATTCCCGCCAAAACCACATTATCAGCTACATTAATATGACCCGCCAGAGTACTGTTGTTCGAAAAAATACAGTTATCTCCTACTATGCAATCGTGAGCAATATGACAGTAAGCCATGATCCAGCAATTGTTCCCGATCTTGGTCTTCATTCTATCAGAAGTACCACGGTTGATGGTTACACATTCCCTGATGGTCGTGTTATCCCCGATTTCAGTAATGGTATCCTCATCATTGAATTTTTTATCTTGGGGGATAGCTGAAATAACGGCTCCCGGAAAGATATTACAGTTCTTTCCAATTCTTGCCCCTTCCATAATGGTAACATTCGAGCCTATCCATGTCCCTTCCCCAATCACTACATTATTATGAATAGTGGTAAAAGGTTCGATTACCACATTTTTTGCAATCTTGGCCCCAGGATGTACATATGCTAAGGGTTGATTCATAGTATCTATTTTTGTTTTACAATTTGGGCCATCAGGATGGCCTCCGAAACTAACTTTCCGTTAGCATAGGCATAAGCCTGCATCTGACAGATCCCTCTCCTAATGGGCGCCAACAGGTCCAGTTTAAATATCAAAGTATCTCCGGGGACAACCTGCTGTTTGAATTTCACATTATCGATCTTCATGAAGAAGGTCAGATAATTCTCCGGGTCAGGTACCGATTTTAATGCAAGTATACCTCCGGTCTGAGCCATGGCTTCTACCTGTAGCACTCCCGGCATCACAGGTTTTCCTGGAAAATGACCTACAAAGAATGGCTCATTCATGGTGACATTTTTGACTCCTACCACACTGGTATCTGTCAATTCAATGATCTTGTCTACCAAGATGAAGGGAGGTCGGTGAGGCAGGATGTCCATGATCTGGTTGACATCCATTAAAGGAGGTTGGTCCAGATCAAATTTTGGGATATTATTTCTTTTTTCAGCCTTGATTATTCTGGAAAGTTTTTTGGCGAATTCAGTATTTACCTGATGCCCGGGTTTGTTGGCAATAACTTTACCTTTAATTCTGGTTCCAATTAAGGCCAGATCCCCTACGACATCAAGTAGTTTATGCCTTGCAGCTTCATTCGGATAATGCAGGGTGAGATTGTCCAGTATTCCATTTGGTTTAACTGAGATGCTGTCCTTCCTAAAGGCTTCACGCAGCTTAGCCATGGTTTCAGGGCTCAATTCCTTATCGACATATACAATAGCGTTATTCAGGTCTCCTCCTTTTATCAGCCCTCTTTCGAGCAGCATTTCCAGTTCATGTAAGAAGCTGAAGGTCCTTGCATTCGCTATCTCTTCCTTAAATTCTGAAAGCTTGTTGAGGGAAGCGTTCTGGGTTCCCAGAACTTTAGTACCGAAATCCACCATGGCGGTAACCTGATATTCCTCTGCAGGCATCACCAGGATTTCACTTCCACTTTCTTCATCCACATAACGGATAACCTCCTCAACCACATATTCCTCCCGCTGGGCATCCTGTTCCTCAATTCCTGCTTTTTCGAGAGCTTCCACGAAAAATTTTGAAGAACCATCCATGATAGGAGGTTCTGAAGCATTGATCTCGATGATAACATTATCGATCTCAAGACCCACACAGGCGGCAAGCACATGTTCTGAAGTCTGGATGCTTACCCCATTTTTTTCAAGATTGGTGCCGCGTTGTGTGTTTACCACAAAATTGGCATCAGCTTCTATTACAGGATTTCCTTCAATATCAGTCCTTACAAAGGTGTATCCATTATCGATTGGGGCAGGTTTAAAGCTAAGCTTTACTTGATTTCCAGTGTGAAGTCCCACTCCTTCCAAAGAAACTTCTCTTTTAATGGTGCGTTGTTTAGCCATTATTTTTTCAGGTTTTTTTCCAGTTGAGTTATTCTGTCTATGGTTTTAGGCCAATTTTT
>CAMPJY010000055.1 GCA_946887025.1 uncultured Salinimicrobium sp. | reverse complement strand
CTCCAAAACGGATTTTTTTTGATTTATTTCTAATAAAGCGAAACATGAGTGGTTTTTATTAAAATCTACAGAATTAATCGAAGAGATTGAACAGTATTATTAACCGGGGATTATTAGTACCATTCCCTTGAGAAAAGGCTAAAGAGAGTCTTTAGGTCCAGGGTAGCGATAAAGCGGATTCTTTGATCGTAATTCTCCTGATTTATTTCCCATCCTAAATTGGAATATACCGGGAAGAAAACCTCGAAATAGTCGGCGATAAAACTCAACCTGATCCCTGAATCGTAAACAAATTTTGCATCCTGGTGCCTGTTTTTCAGGAGCCCCAGATCCCCGTACACGTAGATCCACTTCCATAAATTGGTACTTCCGTTAAAAGTAGTAAGCCATTGGTTTGCGAATTCTGGCTCAAGCTGAGACTTAAAACCTCCCTCCGCCATTATTATCTGTTGGCTGAAAAGACCACTGGTTTCACTTCTTCCGTAATAGTTATAGTCATATAAATAATCGGTGGGACGGTCGAGGGCAAAGCTGAAGTAGTTTGAATCCTTAAGATCATTGTATAGAAAAGCACCCGCAAAGAACCTGAGGTTGATCTGCCTGTTGTTTTTAAAAAGTTTCCTGTATTCGGAGGTCAGGGAAAATTTGCTGAAGAGACCTGATAGCTGAAAATCAACATTTCCGGTAAAGTGGTCCACCATTCCCGGATTGCTATACCGATAGTTGATATTAAAAACACTATAGTCGGGAACATCCAGAGGGCGGAGGAGGCTTTGGTCCCGGTAAACGTTCACATTTCTTACGGTCAGAAATTGTCTTTTGTTTTCCCTGAGGTTGGACTCTCTGAAAGCCATGGAGAAGAAGGGGGTGAATTTTTCATAGAAAAGATCGTAGCCATAGGAAAATCTTGTCGCCGATGCGCCGAAGGACATCGAATAAAGGTTCTGGTTGTCGAATCGGATTCTATGTGAAAAACCGGCTCCTCCAACAAAGGTCTGGCTCTTTGTCCCGTATAAGGGAGTAATTTGAAATTCAAAATTCTTTTTCAGGAGCGTTTGATTATAAAGCTTAGGCCCAAAGGAAATTCCATCATATAAGTTAAACTGGACTTCAGGAATAAAGAATAGCTGGGTGTAGCGTGGATCCTCCACATCCTTTAGAAGCCGTATCTGGAGCGGTTTGTCCAAAAGAATTCCAACCCCTTCGTAATTGTCCCTTTGATTAATTTCAGGAATAATTCCTTCGTAATTTAAAGCAACACGCGTAATATCTTTAGCAGGGATCGCTATCGTCTTCTTCTTATTTACCTGTTCTACCCAGGTCTTAAAAACCACTTTCTGCTTGTGAAGCCCATAAAGAGACACAGGCATTAGGTTTTCGGTTTTATTTTTTATCGTCACCAACAGGGAATCCCCCTTCTTTCGGACTTTGGTGATTTTGAAATCAATTACTTCATCGGTAGCTACATAATCTTTAAAAAACCATTCAATATTTTTATCGGCAGCTTCTTTCAGGATTTCCCGGAATTCTTTTTCTCCGGTTTTTTCCAACACCGAGCTATTGTAGAATTTCTTAACTGATCGGGACACCGTACTGTCCTGAAGGAAATTCTCGAGATATTTCATTCCTACTCCGGCCTTATAGGCCGAAGCGATATTGCGATTGAATTTCACCAAAGAATCCCTTGATGTGGAAAGGGCCTGGTCGAGATCACTCCTCGCCATATGCATGTAGAAAAAACTGTACTGGTCGTTGAATTCCAGGTCTGCAGCATGGAACCAGCGGATCCCGATCACCTCACTCAGTGTCCCCAACAGTTTCATATCGGGGTAGAATTGGTTAATATATTCCATCATCAGGTAAATCTGGATGGCATCAAAAACCCATTTCTCTTCACGCTGATTGAGGAGCAGGGAATTCTGAAGATAATTCCCGGTAATGGTCTTTAATTGCTTCAGGTCATAATTGAAACCATCAGGAAAAGGCCGAATGAATTTAGGCAACTGGTTTAATCCGTAAAAGGGATTAGAGGAATAGTCCTCCTGGGTGACCAGCATATGGTTATGCGGGTATTTTCCAAGACGGTTATTCAGGAAATCGACAACCCGATTTACCAGGAGGTTCTTAAGAGGAGGAGGAAGGCCTTCGTCATCTATGTTGGTGATAACATTGAATTGTTCCGTTTGAATGTCGTCAAAAAGATAATTCCTTGTAAGATATAATTTTGTTTCGAGACGATTGTCCCCTGAGATGTGGACCAATTTTCTTCCTTCTCGTGTTTTCGAATCTATCCTCCTGGTTTTTAAAGCTGAAATTGGAGCCAGATAATCAGGAATATCGAGATAAGTATCAATATTGAGTAGAGGGTTGTAACGATCATTTAAATTCTTGTTGCTGTAAACTTTCCAGGTATCATCATAAACTCCAGGAACAAGATACCAGTAAGTTAATTTATAATTCCCGTTTGAGGAATACCCGTTTCCGGTAAAATCTTCGTGTGGAATTTTAAGATTGTAATTCAGCCGTATCTCATATTTCTGTCCCGGGAGAAGCAGTGAATCCAATTTTATGCTAATAAGATCCGGTGCTCCTTCAGGTCTTTCCCAGTTTAGATCAGTAGAATCATTATTGACAATTTTTCTGATACTGGTATAGCCCCATTCCTCCTGTTTTGCAAAATGAAATTTCCGATAATATTCCTCAGAAAACCGTTTAGCAAGTGGGGTTTCCTTGCTGCTAAAGGCATTGATCCAGTCAGTCAGATAAATTTCTCTTAAGGTATCTGAGCTGGTATTGTGATAAACCAGTTCCTGGTCAATCTTTATCAGTTTCAGGGAGTCCACGAGAGTCGCCCTGACAGATACAGAGTTCTGGGCAAAGGAAGTTCCCATTCCTGCATAGAGGAAAAGGCAAATTAAGGATCTTATGATCAGATTGTTCAAATGGATTGGACAGTAAATTTAGGCCGGGGGTTAAGATATAAATTTTGGTGATATGGTATGAAAATTTTAGTACAAACTTAGGATGCCTGTACTGTGGCAAACATTTCCAGTAAAGAAAATTTTGAGAAGCATGTATAATGAACAAAAAAAGGGAGCCATAGAAAAAAGCTCCCTTGAAGTTCTCTGTATGCCAAATATTAAAAATTCGGGCTGAGATTATATTCCTCATAGAATTTATCGAGGATCTCTATAACTTCCTCAGCGGTATCTACTACCTGTACCAGGTCAATATCTCCGGCACTGATATTCTGAAAACTATCCAGAAGGGTAGTCCTTATCCAATCAATCAGTCCTCCCCAGAAGTCACGTCCAACGAGGATAATAGGAAATTTATCAATTTTATGGGTTTGTATAAGAGTTATCGCCTCAAAAAGCTCGTCCAGGGTGCCAAAACCTCCGGGCATTACGACAAATCCCTGAGAGTATTTAACAAACATGACCTTTCGAACGAAGAAATAATCAAAATTAATATTCTTATCACTGTCGATATAAGGGTTGTCGTGTTGTTCAAAAGGCAGGTGAATATTCAATCCAACTGAAGTCCCACCCGCAAGGTGGGCACCTTTATTCCCTGCTTCCATGACTCCCGGACCCCCTCCGGTAATGATGCCGTAGCCATGATCGACAATCTTTTTGGCCACATCTTCCGTCAATTTGTAATATTTATGGTCTGGTTTTGTCCGTGCCGACCCGAAAATGGATACACAGGGACCAATCTGGCTTAATTTTTCATATCCATTTACAAATTCTCCCATTATCTTGAAGATAGCCCAGGAGTCATTTGTTTTGATTTCATTCCAACTTTTGTTTCTTGCCTCAGTTCTCATTATTTATTTTTCAATTGTGGCTAAAATAACTCTTTTTTCAGGAAATGGGCTGTGTAGCTTTTTTTGTGCCTGGCCACCTCTTCGGGAGTCCCGGTAGCCACGACTTCGCCTCCGTTTTTTCCTCCCTCGTATCCTATATCTATAATATGATCAGCGATCTTGATTACATCTAAATTATGTTCAATAATCAGAACGGTATTGCCTTTATCTGTCAGGCGATTAAGAACCTCCAACAGGACCCTGACATCCTCGAAATGTAATCCCGTGGTAGGTTCATCTAGGATGTAAAAAGTATTGCCTGTATCCCTTTTAGAGAGTTCGGTAGCCAGTTTTATTCTTTGGGCTTCTCCTCCGGAGAGGGTAGTGCTCTGTTGCCCAAGGGAGATATAACCCAAACCTACATCTTTAATTGTTTTAAGTTTTCGATATATTTTGGGAATATTTTCAAAAAAAGGAGTAGCTTCATTAATGGTCATATCAAGGACATCTGAAATAGATTTTCCCTTGTATCGAATCTCAAGGGTTTCCCTGTTGAAGCGTTTTCCCTGGCAGGTTTCGCATTCGACATATACATCGGGAAGAAAACTCATTTCAATAACCCTAAGACCACCTCCCTTACAGGTTTCACATCGACCTCCTTTTACATTAAAGCTGAACCTTCCGGGTTTATATCCTCTAATAAGGGCTTCCGGGGTTTTTGCGAAGAGGTTTCTTATTTCAGAAAATACTCCGGTATAAGTAGCAGGATTCGATCTTGGGGTCCTTCCAATAGGAGATTGATTGATATCGATCACTTTATCAATATGTTCCAGGCCTTTGATACTCTTATATGGTTTCGGAACTTTTACCCCGTTAAAGTAATGAGCATTCATTATGGGGTAAAGCGTCTCATTGATCAGGGTAGATTTCCCACTGCCGGATACTCCTGTCACTGCGATCATTTTACCCAGAGGAATGGAAATACTTACATTCTTAAGATTATTCCCCGTGGCCCCTTTAAGGTCTATAGTTTTACCATTCCCTTTCCTGCGTTTCTTTGGAACTTCAATTTCCATCGATCCATTTAAATAGGAGGCGGTGATGGTACTGTGTTTACGGATCTGGTCAGGGGTTCCTTCACTAATAATTTCTCCTCCATGCCTCCCTGCATGTGGTCCTATATCAATGACATAATCTGCCCTTTCTATCATATCTTTATCGTGTTCCACCACAATGACTGAATTACCAAGGTTCCTGAGGGATTCCAGGGAGTTGATCAGTTTTTCATTGTCCCGCTGGTGGAGCCCGATGCTTGGTTCATCAAGTATATACAGGACTCCAACCAATTGCGATCCAATCTGCGTAGCGAGACGGATCCTTTGTGCTTCCCCTCCGGAAAGAGTTTTGGAGCCTCGGTTCAGGGAAAGATAATTCAGTCCAACATCAACCAGGAACTGGAGGCGAACCTTTATTTCCTTTATGACTTCAGATGCAATTTTTCGTTGTTTTTCTGTCAGCCGCTCCTCCAGGTCAGCGAACCAGTCAGTCAGGTCACTAATATCCTTGCCTGAGAGTTCAGCAATATTCTGCCCATCAAGCTTAAAGAAGAGGGATTCTTTCTTTAAACGGCTACCTTCACATTCTGGGCAGGGGATTCGGTCCATGTATTCCTTGGCCCAGCGGCGTAGGGATGTGGAATCACTATTATTATACGTCTCCTCAATGAATGTAGCCACTCCTTCAAAATCAATTTTAAATTCTCTGGTGATCCCCAGGGATTTTGAAGGTTGAACGAATTTTTCTTTTCCACCGAAAAGGATCATGTTCAAAGCTTCTTCCGGAATATCCTTAATAGGATCGCTGAGCCTGAACTCGAATCGTTGGGCGATAAGTTCCAGCTGACTAAAAATCCAGTTCTTCTTTTGGGGACCATGAGGTTCCAGTCCCCCATTCTTAATGGATTTGGATGGATCGGGAATGATTTTTTCCGTATTCACCTTGCGAAGGCTCCCGATACCGTTGCAGGTTGGGCAGGCACCTTTTGGTGAATTAAAGGAAAAATTGTTAGGTTCGGGATTAGGATAAGAAATACCCGTGGTTGGACACATAAGATTCCTGCTGAAATATCTGATATCTTTGGAATCCTGATCAATAAGCACCAATACGTCCTCTCCATGATACATTGCAGTTTTTATGCTTTCGGTCAATCGTTTATCTGAATCGGCCTTACCATCAACCTGAAGCCTGTCCACCACAATTTCAATGTCATGGGTTTTGTACCGGTCCAGTTTCATTCCTTTGGTAATGTCTTTGATTTCACCATCAATACGCACCTTTACAAAACCTTGCCTGGCAATATGTTCAAATAGTTCCCTATAGTGACCTTTCCTTGATCGAATAACAGGAGCAAGTATGTTCACCTTTTTTCCGGCATAACCTTCAATGATCAAAGTTTTGATTTGTTCATCACTGTAGCTCACCATTTTCTCACCTGTGTTATAACTATAGGCATCACTAGCTCTGGCGAAGAGCAACCTAAGAAAATCATAAATCTCGGTTATGGTACCGACAGTACTCCGGGGACTTTTGCTTGTCGTTTTTTGTTCGATGGCTATAACAGGTGAAAGCCCATCGATTTTATCCACATCCGGCCTTTCCAGACCTCCCAGAAATTGTCTTGCATAAGCAGAAAAGGTCTCTATGTATCGTCGCTGGCCTTCAGCATATATGGTGTCAAAGGCAAGTGAAGACTTGCCCGATCCGGATAAACCTGTGATTACCACCAGTTTCTCACGTGGGATCCGAACGTCAATATTCTTTAAATTATGAACTCGAGCGCCTAAAACTTCTATGTAATCATCAGTAACAGCCATAGTGAACAATAAGGTGGCAAAGGTACTGAAACCACCACTAATAATAAAGGTCAGGGAAATGCAAAAAATGGACTACAAATAAGTCTGTGAATACATTTTTATTCCCACAAAAGGTTAAAAATATTGGCTTTCGACCCCGGTATTTTTCATAATTAATGATAATTTTTGAGGGTTTAATTCTTTTTAACTCTTTAATTGTCAGTATAATACTACCCAAATTTAGGATTGTTTTTAAACTAGATTGGATATATTTATATCTGTAAAACTAAGGGTACTCCCTTACTTGAAACAGAGACGAAAATGCTGGACTCGGGGCTGTCATTTTTAAGTAAAGTAAAAAAGGAAAAAAAGTAGGAAGTATGGAAAAGAAACAACTACTCATTATAAGTAAGGACAAAGAATTCATTTCAGGATTAAAGGCAACAGCGGGTTCTTCATTCGAAATTACCAGTGTCCAAAATATACATGCCGGATATACCTTAGCTCTAAGTTATTTACCAGATGCCATCCTTATAGATCATCTTTCCATGGCTTCTGAGAGTCTTAAAAATCTTCCAAGTTTTAAATCCACACATTTTTTAAACAAAAGTTTCCTGTTTCTCTATGGCGACAAGAGAAACAGAATAGAAATTTCCGATGTATATAAGGACCATGTGGATGAAATTTTCCTGAATGACTTGGGAGAAGACGATCTTTTACAGAAAATAGACGACGCAATTTCAGTAAAACGCTGCCTTTCCAATTATTGGAAAGATTCCTTTATGGGATTATTTAATTTATTGAGTCATCCGGTAGTTCTTCTACAGAATGAGGAAATAGTCGCCATGAATGATTCCTTTAAGAAATATTTCTTTGTCACTTCTCCGGGCCAGCTGAAGATCACTGATATTGTTGATTGCAGAAACAAATACCAGCTGCTCGAAACCCTTAGGAATTTCGCTAGGGGTAAACACATGAAAGCTACGACAAAGACTTCCCTCCTTTTGATGAATAATAAGGTAAGGGAGGCTTCCATAACATTTTCCAAGCTGGATATGGACCTGACCGGGCAAATGGTCATGATGATAAATTTTGCAGATAAGCAGATTCCGATCAATGATAGTATAGGGACTAATTCAATAGAGACTGAACAATATTTCACCAGGAATAATTCTCTTGAAGGTTTCAGTTTTACGAAGAGGGAAAAAGAAATAATAGGCCTTTTGTGCAAAGGCTACAAAACCAAGGAAATTTCTGAAGCCTTGTGCATTTCTGCTAAAACAATTGAAAAACACCGATCCAATATAATAAAGAGAACCAATTCCGATACCATTCTGGAAAGTATAGTTTACGCGTTAAACCATAAAATGATAGAGATATAAGTGAAAAATAAAAAAAATGGGGGTTTCTCCCCATTGACTAAACTACAGAGAAATCCTACATTTAAGTAGATAATTTTTTTGTAAGGCTCCCCCGCTCAGCCAATTGCTGAATCCCCGAATAAAGAAAAGCTAGATTCTAGCTAAGCTGCTGTTGTTGAGAGCTGGGGTAACTATGAATATTTATTAACCATTCTAAATATTATTAATCAAAACCTTAATTATTATGAAAAATTTTAAAACCTACCTTGCATGCCTGACAGTAGTCTGTATGCTGTTCACTTCCTGTAGTAAGGAAGAAGGTGCTGCCGCTGGAGATGATCCAGCGAACAAAGGGACCTTATCTTTTGGGGCCTATTTGAATGATCTTGTAGCAAATAAAGCTGCCTTGAAACAGGCAGTATCTGATCTCCCGGAATGTTCTGATGATGCCCCGGCTTTTGTGGAAATTGTCCTTTCACAAGGAGACGATCCTGTAGTTGGAACCGTAAGTGAGCCATTACGAGTCACTGTAAACCCAACCCCACAGGATTATGATGGGGATGGAGAGACAGAGTATTTTACAGATGAGTCTGCTTCCCTGGAATTGGAGCCGGGTACCTATACTCTTGAATATTTCACCGTACTTAATTCTGATGGAGAGGTGATTTGGGTTGCACCAATAGACAATGGAACTGATGGATTTGCAAATTTTGTGGATTCAGCACTTCCAATGGATATAGCTCTCGGGGCTGGAGTCAAAAAATATGTGGATGTTGAAGTTCTTTGTTTTGATGACCGGGAAGTAAACGAATACGGGTATCTTTTCTTTGACCTGGAAACAAATGAAGCCTTTGAATTCTGCTTCTTTGCCAATGCCTGTCTGCCTTCTGGAAGACATTTCCCTGCGGCAATTTCTGTAGACATCTGGGTTGGAGATGATTCCTCCGGAGTACTAATTTATTCAGATGATACAAATGAGGTCGGTACCAACGATGATGGAGATCTTTTCGCCCGTCCAATCTGCTTTGCACTACCTGATCTGGAAGAATTTGCCGATGATGAGGATTACTTCTATTATGAAGTTACCCTGTTAGACTGGCAGGGAGCTTATGGGGATGTGGATCAAACCGTGATTTCCGGAACCTTGAGCAGAAACGATATCCTGGAGAATTTCGATGGTGATAATAATGTCGACTACGAACATTTAAGATTCGGCTGTGATGACGATGGGGATGATGACGGAAACGATGATGGAGACGACGACGGAGACGATGATGGTGACGACGACGGAGACGATGATGGTGACGACGACGGAGATGATGATGGTGATGATGATGGCGACGACGACGGTGATGATGATGGTGACGGAGATGACGACGGAGACGATTATGATAACCTCGAAGGTTGTGAAACTGCTTTTATGAAAGCAGATACAAGCTTCTTTGACATGGATTTCAAAAACAACAGATGGGGATGGGCCGAGTTTTGGGACAATCCTGAGGATGGAGATGAAGAAACCTTTGAATTCTGGGCTGCTGCTGGCCAAAATGATACTAGCAACGGAACTCACGTCGGTAACATAACCATTAATGTTGATGGAGACGAAGTTCAAGTAACCATTGATATGTTTGATGGAAATTCACTTGAAAATGCTCACATCTATCTCGATGGAGACGAACCAAAGAAAAATGCACCTGGCCAATATACCCACAGTGGTGATGGGCTAGTCTTTAACCTGGAGGTTGAAGATTATAATGAAGATGGCTTCTGGATTATTGTTCATGGGGATGTATGTCCCGACAATGAATAAAGGGGTTTAACTGCCCCAGAAATACCTCTGGGGCAGTTATTTTATTTTATATGATCTAAGCCTTTTAACCTACGAATTTTTTTTAACCATTCTAAATATTAACTAAACCTAAATCTTATGAACACGATTAAGAGTTACTTCGCATTTCTAACAATTTGTACGCTACTGTTTACCTCCTGTAGCAAGGAAGAAACACCTGCTATCGATGATCCGAATGCAGAAACAGCCACCCTATCTTTTGCCACAGTCCTTAACGACATGGTAAACAAAAATCCCAACCTAAAACAACAACTGGACATCCCGGAATGTTCTGACGGTACCCCTGCATTTGTGGAGGTAGTTCTGACCGGACCAGAAAATGTTGGAACCATGGAAGATCCCTTGACAGTAAGTGTCAATCCTAACCCTGGAGATTACGATGGGGATTCAGAGGCGGAATATTTTACCGATGAATCCACAGATCTTGAACTAGTACCAGGATCCTATACCCTGCAATGGTTTGTGGTATATGACGGGAATCCGGAGGACGATTCAAGTAACCGACTTTGGATAGCTCCAAGGGAGGATGGATCTATGGCGGATTTTGTAGATACCCCTTTGCCACAGTCATTTAATGTAGGTGCTGGAGTCAAAAAATACGTTGATGTAGAGGTACTATGCTTTGACGACCGTATGGTCAATGAATATGGGTATTTATTCTTTGATATTGAAACAAATGAGGCAATTGAATTCTGTGTTTTCGGAAACTTCTGTCCTCCAAGTGGAAGACACTTCCCGGCTGAATTCAGTGTTGATGTGTGGAGTTATGCTGATGGTCAAATGGGAGAAATTATCCATGAAAACCTTACCAATACTGTTGAGATAGACGACAACGGTGATTACGCCGGATCAACAGTTTGTATGGCATTGCCTGATACCGAAGGATTGGATGAATATTATGTGGAGATCACAATGTTGGATTCTGATGCTTACGGTGATATAGAAGAGAGGGTCATTAGGTCAGGAGTTATAAATGATGACGAGGTAAAAAGTCTTTTCGACGGTGAAAACAATCTCGACTACTATCATTTTAGAGAAGGTTGTGAAGGCAACGATAACCCTCCAATTTTCCAGGACCCAGAAGATGATGCCTTGTTCTACAAAAGTTGCCTGATGCCATCTAATGGATCTCAGGCTCTTGGGTTCGCTTATATTACTGTTGATGGAGATCAGTTGGACGCTACCATTATTGGGGTGAACCTCGAAGTGAACAAAAGACATGCTCAGGGAATTTTTGGTGGTGAAGATGGTGGCAACGCCTCCTGTCCTCCGTCAGCTAGTGACGAACTTTTACTTGCTCTGACAAATGCAGATGGAGAATATCCGATGACCACCGGGAACCTTTTAACATACCAAAGAAGTTTCAATTTGGGAGAGGAAGGAATTTCCCTGGATGAATTGGGACCTCTAGAGGATAGAACAGTTGTATTCCATGGAGGAACACAGGATTCAGAGTATAATGCTGACCTGCCTGTAGCTTGTGGAGAATTGTTCAAACTTGATTTTTAATAACTGAATAAAATAAGGTTGTATAAAAGTGGACACAGGTCCATCTTATAAAATGACTTTGTAGGTCCGCTTTTATACAACTTCTTTAAAAACGTAACCATTCTAATTATTAACATAAAACCTAAAAAAATGAAAAATTTTAGATTACCATTAATGTATTTAGCAATCCTGGCCTTAGTTTTTACTTCTTGTAGTAAAGATGAAGAAGCCGTAGCAGACGACCCCAATCAAACGGCTTCAATTTCCTTTACGACGGTCTTAAATGATCTTGTATCTGAAAAGGCTGCCTTTAAACAGCAATTAGATATCCCTGACTGTTCTGGAGATGCCCCAGCTTATGTCGCTGTGGTACTTTCAGGCGATGCAAGTATAGGAACAGTGGATTCTCCACTGATTATAAGTGTTAATCCTAATCCGGGAAATTATGATGATGATGATGAGTTGGAATATTTTACCGAAGAATCCTCTGAACTGGAATTAGTGCCAGGATCCTATACTCTAGAGTATTTTGCAGTATACAATGGACATCCCGATGATGAGGATACCGATGTCATCTGGGTTGCCCCAAGGACTGACGGAGAATTGGCTGATTTCGTTGATAATCCACTTCCACAGACTTTTAATGTTGGAGCGGGAGTTAAAAAATACGTGGATGTTGAAGTCCTTTGTTTTGATGACCGTATGGTAAACGAATACGGGTATTTATTCTTTGATCTTGAAACAACTGCAGCAATTGAATTCTGCGTTTTTGGTAACTTCTGTGATGAAGACGGAAGACACTATCCGGCTGAATTTAGTGTAAGTGTTTGGGAATGGGTTGATGGAGCTCAGGGAGATCAGTTACATTCCGGTCTTGAGAATACTGTCACACTTAATAATGATGGCGAATACGCTGGCTCTACAGTATGTCTGGCCTTGCCTGATACTGCTGGAGAAGATCAATACTGGATCGAAATCACCCTACAGGATTCCGATGCTTATGACACTGAGGAAAGAGTAATAAGAAGCGGGGTTGTTACAGACGCTGAAGTAAAAGCTCTTTTTGATGGAGATGATAATGTAGATTATTACCATTTCAGAGAAGGAGCATGTGATTCTGATGATTCAGCAGAATTGTTTTAGTAGATAATTTAAAGAACTGTATAGAAATGGAGGAATTTAATTACTTCCTTCTGGGGTGTAACCACTTCAGGAGTGAAAGTTAAAGGAATCATTTTTATACAGTTTTTTTTTAAACGCAACCATTCACACTAAATATTAATTAAATCTTAAATTATGAAAAAGATTAAAGTTTACATGTCGTTCTTAGCGGTATTTGCACTGCTAATGACTTCATGTAGTAGAGATGATGGAGCTGTTGGTGAAGAAGGGGACCTAGCAACTTTATCTTTTACCACTGTATTAAATGATCTAGTTGCCAGTAAGGCATCAGTGAAACAACAACTCGACATACCGGCTTGTTCAGACGATACACCTGAATTTGTTGCAGTAGTGCTAACTGGAGAAGCTAATGTTGGTTCTGTTGAGGACCCGGTAATTGTAAGCGTAAATCCTGATCCGGGTAATTTTGATGATGATCCTGAAGGAGAATATTTTACTGATGAGTCATCAGATCTTCAACTGGTTCCTGGAGAATATACACTTGAGTATTTTGCAGTTTATAATGGAGATCCCAGTGAAGAGGGAACTGAAGTTATATGGGTAGCTCCTCGAGAAGACGGAGCTCTTGCCAATTTTGTTGATACTGCCCTTCCCTTTACATTTGACATAGGGCCGGGAGCAAAAAAATATGTAGATGTCGAGGTTCTGTGTTTTGACGACCGAATGGTCAATGAATATGGCTATCTCTTCTTTGACCTTGAAACTAGGCAGGCTATTGAATTCTGTATTTTTGGTAACTTCTGTGATGACAATGGAAGACATTTCCCAGCTGCATTTAGTGTCAGCGTTTGGGAATATTCTGATGGAACCCGTGGAGATGTAATTCATGAAGGTGTTTCTAATACAGTACTACCTAATGGGGATGGAGATTATTCCGCTGACCCAGTCTGTATTGCTTTACCTGATACAGCAGGAGACGATGAATACTGGGTAGAAATTACGCTTCGGGATTCTGAGCAATATGATACAGAGGAAGGGGTTATAAGAAGCGGAGTCTTAACAGATGATGAGGTCAGAGGACTTTTCAGTGGTGAGGAAGAAGTAGATTACTATCATTTCCGAGAAGGAAACTGCGATTCTCAGGATGTACCTGTCCTATTTGACGATGAGGAGGTGCCTCCAGTTGAACCGGACGAAAATGATGCCGATGGAGACGAGATAGTTGATGAGGAGGATAACTGCCCTGAAATGGCAAATACCGATCAGGCTGATCTTGATAACGACGGAATTGGAAATGTTTGTGATGCTGATCGTGACGGTGATGGTATAAATAACACCGAGGAGGAATGTCCAGATGTTAATCCTGAAACGGATGCTGATGAAGACGGTTGTGAAGACACTGTGGAGGAAACAGATACTGATTCCGATGGAACTCCAGATGAGGAAGACAACTGTCCTGAGACAGCTAATTCAGATCAGGATGATTTAGACGACGATGGAATTGGGGATGCCTGTGATGCTGATATTGACGGAGATGGCATTGACAATGACGGAGATGACTGCCCATTGGAAAATCCTACCACAGACGCTGATAATGATGGATGTGAAGATGATGTGACAGAGCCAGATGCAGATAGCGATACTATTCCCGATGCCACTGATAATTGCCCAAATGAAAGCAATACCGATCAGGCAGATCTGGATGAGGACGGAATAGGTGATGCCTGTGATCCGGATATTGATGGCGATGGCTTTGATAATGAGGATGAGGATTGTCCATTAGTAAATCCAACTACAGATGCCAACAATGATGGATGTGAGGATCCTGTATCGAATACCTGTTCAATTGACGCTCCCGCATCAGGTTGTACCGTCGGATATCTGGATGGAGAAACCGGGTTTGTGGAAGTAACCGGAAATGTTCCATTGGATCTCAGAGTTAATGGAAATTTCGCTGGTACAATCACAACTACTATAACCGCGGACGGTGATCTTCAGGTAGCATCTGAATTGACTGCTCAAGGTGGTTTCCTTTACTCAGAAGTAGAAGTATGGGTGTCTTCAGAAAGCAGTGGAGCAGAAATCCTGTCGGAGTGTATTACCCTTTCAGAAGAAGATGGTAGCTTCCTCGCAGATTTTGGAGACATTAATGCCTCCTATCCATATTATGTCAGGGTTAAAGCTAATGTCTGCCCGGCTAATTAATGAAGGTAGATAATCTAAATTTTTAATAATGAGAACCGCCCGTAATTGGGCGGTTTTTTTTTGCAGAATTAAGAAAATTTGTCCTTTGTATTTTCTCTCTTCTGTAATACCAGGGAGTAGGTTATAAAGGTACTTCAATTAGTCTCTCAACAAAATTCTTAATGCCTTCCGCAATTAAAGTGTTTAAACTGCATTACTGCATCTGTCTTTTCTATTACCATCCATAGTGGCATAAGATGATCCCTTTCTTCCTTTATCGTATTCAGAATTGGGGAAAAAAGAAACTGGCTGTGGAAAAAAGAAACACTGTCTGATAATATCTGGTTTCCAAAGTGGAATTTCTTTCAAGTTTATCGTCTTAAATACCCTTTGTTCCCAATTCTATTCGAAGCTTCTATTTCTATTTTTAAACGGATACT
>CAMPJY010000054.1 GCA_946887025.1 uncultured Salinimicrobium sp. | reverse complement strand
TTTTTAGTCTTGGGCATGGCATGTACCCAGTTTTCCTGGGTGGCGTCCTTCATCAGCAAAAGGCTTCCCCTTTCAAGAAGGATTGAGACTGTATTCTTCTTCTCCCGGTGTTTCAGGCTGAACTTCCTTTCTGCACCCAGACTTAAAGAAGCAATTACGGGATGTCGCCCCAGTTCTTTTTCATTGTCGCTGTGCCAGGACATGCCCTCTTCCCCCGAATGATAAAGATTGAGCAGGCAGGAATTGAAAGTATAGCCCGAAGTTTTCTCGACCAGCAATTTTAGTTCCATAAGCTCCTTCGTCCATGGCAGGGCTTTTTTTGTGGTATTGGAATAGGTGTAGCTAAAGGATTCATCGCCGTACCAGGCGGTTTTTCTTTTCGTGATATGCCGCTTCCCGAAAATGATAAGCTCGTCCTGTTGCCAGTCGAGGGTTTCGAATAATCGTATAAAATACTGATGAGTATCTTCAGGAGAGAGGATTTGGCCGTAATAGATCACCGTCCCGCCTTCAGTGAGCAAGTTCTCTTTGGGGGTGTGTTCCGTCATTTTGAAGAATTTAAAAATGGAGGAAAGCATCTTCCAAATGCTCCACCTGGGTACCAGAATTGTTTTTGATGATGGCCACGATGTCAAAGCGGACGTCGACATCCAATTCGTGATCGTTCACAAAATAATCGATGGCACTGATGAGGAGCTGGATCTGTTTTCGTTTCAGGAATTGATAGGGATCTCCAAAATCAGGCGTGCTTCGGGTTTTTACTTCCACCACGGCAAGTATACCTTCCTTCCGCGCAATTATATCAACTTCAGCTTTCTGGTAACGAAAATTTCTTGCCACAATTTCATATCCATTCTCAAGAAGGTAGGCAACAGCCAATTCCTCTCCCTCTTTCCCTAATTCATTGTGTCGCGCCATATTAAGTGCCCGGTTTCTGAAACAATATAGCCTGAACACTCAGGTCCAGCGCCTCAATTTCCTCATCGGTAGCTTCAATTACGCTATCTCCGTAGAATTTATTGGGAGGGGTTTCCCTGGGAGCCAGGAATACCCTGATATTGGTGTCTGCAAGTTTCCCGTTGTTCCAGTCTACGGCACCACTGTAGTCCCAGCCAAAGCCATAAACTTTTATGGGTCCGTTCATTTCAACCAGAACCTCGTAAGGCGTGCCGATACTGATCCCGGTTTTGGATTTCCAGTTTCCCGAATTTTCCACCCTGATACTGTGGATCTTACTGCGGGAGTCATCATTCCAGGTGATCAGGACTTCATTGGCGGTTCCGGGATATAAAACCGTATAGGCTCTTTCCACGGTCCCTTCTTCAAACATATCCGTTCCTTCTTCCATTTCCGCATTGGGGAAAATATTCCGGAGTTCCTCGGCTGAAGAGACCTTTGCCAGGTTTTCAATTGTAAAGCGTTCAGGGGAATCGGCGGTCAGCTTTTTACTTTTACAGGAAGCCAGCAAAAGGATAAGTCCTATCATCAATACTCTGCGCATGAGGTCTATTTTCCTTTAAAAATAAACACTATTGCATCATTCGAATTCCCTTTTACAAGAATTTAACGTGTAATCGGTGGTAGTTACTTAACTTTACAGCCACAAAAATTGATTCAGGATTTAATGGATTTACCAAAAAGATATACAATTACTGCGGCATTGCCTTATACTAACGGGCCCATACATATTGGGCATCTGGCCGGAGTTTATGTGCCTGCAGATATTTACGCCAGATTCCTGAGGATGCAGGGCCGCGATGTGGCTTTTGTTTGCGGAAGCGATGAGCATGGCGTGCCTATTACCATAAAAGCGAAAAAAGAAGGGGTCACCCCACAGGATGTGGTGGATAAATACCACGGAATAATCAAGCAATCCTTTAAAGAATTCGGGATTTCATTTAATAATTATTCAAGGACTTCGGCTGAAATACATCATAAAACGGCTTCCCAGTTTTTCAAAAAACTCTACGAGGACGGGAAGTTTATTGAAGACACCAACCAGCAGCTTTATGATGAAGAGGCGGGTCAGTTTTTAGCGGATAGGTTTGTTGTGGGTACTTGTCCAAAATGCGGCTATGAGGAGAGTTACGGCGACCAGTGCGAGAAGTGCGGTACCAGTCATAACGCCATGGATCTTATCAATCCCAAATCCACAATCTCGGGAGCTACTCCTACCTTGAAGGAGACAAAACACTGGTTTCTGCCTCTCGACAATTACGAGGAATGGCTGAAGGAATGGATCCTGGAAGGGCATAAGAAGGACTGGAAGACCAATGTATACGGGCAGGTGAAATCCTGGATCGATGATGGTCTGCGACCAAGAGCAGTGACCAGAGACCTGGATTGGGGAATCCCTGTGCCTGTCGAAGGTGCTGAAGGGAAGGTACTTTATGTCTGGTTCGATGCCCCTATTGGCTATATCTCCTCTACCAAGGAATGGGCCGAGCGTGAAGGCAAGGACTGGGAGCCTTATTGGAAGGACCATGATACCAAGCTGGTGCATTTCATAGGAAAGGACAACATTGTTTTTCATTGTATAATATTCCCGTCCATGCTGAAGGCCGAGGGGAGTTACATACTTCCGGATAATGTTCCTGCCAATGAATTCCTTAATCTGGAAGGACAGAAATTGTCGACCTCCAAGAATTGGGCGGTCTGGTTGCATGAATATCTTGAGGAATTCCCGAACCAGCAGGATGTGCTGAGATATGTACTTACAGCCAATGCCCCTGAAACCAAGGACAATGATTTCACCTGGAAGGATTTCCAGAACAGGAACAATAACGAGTTGGTGGCTATTTTTGGGAACTTCATCAATAGGGTAGTGGTATTGACCAACAAATACTACAATGGGACAGTCCCTGAACCCAATGAATTTTCCGAAGTAGACAAACAGGTGCTCGCTGAACTGAAAGCTTATCCTGCTGTTATTGCGAGTTCTCTTGAGAGGTACCGCTTTAGGGAGGCCCAGGGAGAGTTGATGAATATGGCTCGACTCGGAAATAAATATCTTGCGGATGAAGAGCCGTGGAAACTGATAAAAACCGATGAGGAAAGGGTTAAAACCATTATGTATGTCGCCCTGCAAATTGCTTCTGCCCTGTCTTTAATTTGTGAGCCATTTTTGCCATTCACTTCTGAGAAGCTGAAAGGTATTCTGGATGTGGAAGATGCCAAATCCACCTCCACCCTTAGTACCAGTGGAATTCTGCTGGGTCAGGAGGAAAACAATTGGGATCTTTTAGACTCTAAAAGCGAATTGTTGCCACCAGGACATAAAATAGGGGAAGCAGAGCTGTTATTTTCAAAAATTGAGGACGAACAAATACAAAAGCAATTAAACAAATTGGAAGCCACTAAAGCAGAAAACACTGCTGAAAAACAAAAGGCAGCACCCCAAAAAGGAACAGCCACTTTTGAAGATTTCTTAAAGATGGACCTTAGGGTAGGTACTATCGTATCTGCCGAAAAAATGCCTAAAGCCAATAAACTGCTGGTCCTTAAAGTGGATACCGGGATCGATGTACGTACTATCGTCTCCGGAATAGCCCAAAGCTTCACCCCGGAAGAAATTGTAGGCAAAAAGGTAACTGTCCTCGTAAATCTCGCACCTAGGGCACTTCGGGGGGTGGAAAGTGAAGGGATGATCCTTATGACAGAAAACACCAAGGGGAAATTGGTCTTCCTGAATCCTGACGAGGATCACGTGAAACCGGGAACGATAATTTCCTAAACACCTGACTCCCGGCTAAACACCGGGAGTTTTTATTTTATGCTCAAAATTGCCAATCATCCTATCTATACCCATCCTCTTCCCAAGGGGCATAGGTTCCCAATGGAAAAATATGATCTGGTACCCAGGCAGCTACTTTATGAGGGAACCTGCTCTGAGAAGAATTTCTTTTTACCCGAAGCTGCAACCCGGGAAGACATTCTGGCTGTACACGATCCTTTCTATCTGGAAAGCCTTGAAAAGCTGGCTCTTGATCGAAAGGCAGTAATGGCTCTGGGGCTTCCTTTATCCTCCGAGCTGGTACACCGGGAAAAAATATTGGTCGGGGGAACCATCAAGGCGGCAGAATATGCCCTGGAGTATGGGGTTGCGATGAATATTGCCGGGGGAACCCACCACGCCTATACCAATAAAGGGGAAGGCTTTTGCCTGCTCAACGACCAGGCTATTGCAGCCAGACATCTTCAAAAGGTAAAAGGTGTAAAAAAAATTCTGTTTATCGATCTGGATGTTCACCAGGGGGATGGTACTGCCCAGATCTTTGAGAATGATCCTTCCGTTTTTACATTTTCAATGCACGGGGAAAACAATTTCCCTTTTCAGAAACAACGCTCCAGCCTCGATATTCCTTTTCCCGACGGGACAGGGGATTCAGAATACCTGGAATCCCTTAACCTCCATCTGCCGAAAATACTAGCGGAAGTCGGTCCCCAATTTGTTTTTTATCAGTGTGGAGTCGATATACTTTCCACTGATAAACTTGGTAAATTGAGCTGCACGCTTGAAGGCTGTAAGGAGAGGGATCGCCTTGTGCTGCAAGCCTGTCACGATAGGAGAATTCCTATCCAATGCAGCATGGGAGGGGGCTACTCCCAAGCCATTAGAACTATTGTCGAGGCCCATGTAAACACTTTCAGGCTTGTCCAGAATATCTTCTTTTAATAGAATCAGTTACCAGCTTGTTTCATAAACTCTCTTCCATCGCAGGAATGTTCTTCCCTTGTCCTGTGCCCAGGAGCTCTAATTCATCACAAACTATTTCCGTAAAGAATCGTTTTGTTCCGTCCTGAGCAGAATAAGATCGGTAAGATATTCGCCCTTCTATCCCGATACGCCTGCCTTTATGGACAAAATTTTCCACTACCTCTGTTAATCTACCATATACCACGACCGTATGCCAATCGGTTTCTTCGACCGAATCCCCTTTCGCATCTTTGGAATACCTGTTGGTTGCCAATCTAAATGTTGCTTTTTTATCCCCTGAAGCAAAGCTGTGCATTTCAGGATCATTGCCTACGTAGCCAATCAGGATAACTCTATTTTGTAAACGGCTCATAATGAAAAGATTTAGTACATTGAAAATCGTTCGTTCATTTCAACATGACAAAACTACTTCACACCCCAAAGCCTATCCGACTTTTAAATAATTGCTTTCGATTATAAACATTTGTAAGTATTTGTAAACGGATAAAAGGCTATAGTATATTTCCTTTTCTTTGTAAATACGACGCGGCATAAGCTTCGGATCGCCTTTCTCTTAGCAGATAAAATTTTATATTGAGAGGGATGGAAATTTCTTTAAAGTAACAGGATATGAAATCAGCAAGTGTAAGAGAAATAAAACAGGAACTGCAACACCGTTCTTCCCAGGAGCTGCTGGAGATCTGTCTTCGGCTTTCAAAGTTCAAGAAGGAAAACAAGGAGCTGCTGACCTACCTTTTGTTCGAATCTGCCGATGAAGCGACTTATATTGAAAATGTAAAACAGCAACTGGATGAACAGTTCGATCAGATCAACAGGAGCAACTTTTATTTCATCAAAAAGAGCGTTCGAAAGATCCTGCGAACACTAAAGAAATATTCCAGGTATTCATCAAAAAAAGAGACCGAAGTCGAACTTCTGCTGTTTTTCTGTGAAAGACTTTATTCCTTTACTCCCTCGATCAAAAAAGATAAAGCACTCAGGAATTTATATGAGAGGCAGATACTTCAGATTAAAAAGATCAATCTATCCCTTCATGAAGATCTCCAGTACGATAATCAATTGGAACTTCAAAGGCTGGAATTTTCCTAAGACATCTGGAGGAGTTTCAGTCTGTCCCGTACTTCAATGGGAGGAAAATAAAAATTTCAACCAACTGCTCCTTAGCTGATTAACATAATGATAAATTTTTTATCTTTAAGATATGGAGAGGAATTGTTACGAATGCGGGGAGAAAATTGTCGGCAGGATTGATAAGAAGTTCTGTGGTGATTACTGTCGTAATGCGTATAACAACAATTTGAACAAGGACTCCCGGAATATAATGCGGAACGTCAACAACAAACTTCGCAAGAATTACCGTATCCTGTTGGAGCTTAATCCTAATGACAAAACCAGATCCACCCGGACCAGACTTCTGGCTAAGGGATTTAATTTTGAATACTTCACCAATATCTACACCACTAAAACCGGCAACATCTATTACTTCGTGTATGATCAGGGCTATCTTCCTCTTGAAGGCGAGTTTTACGCCCTGGTAAAAAGACTGTAGTTCGGAAACATTTTGAATAAGCTGGAACAGAATTCTTTAGTTTCCCCTCGAAAACATATTCGGCTTTTTCGAGGGATTTCCCCTATTTCCCGTGCAGGCATTTTGAATTAACTTTAAAGAAGGAATTAAATGAATCTCATGAAGCAATACTAAAGGAATGGGACCTAACAGAAAATCCTCTGCCATGGAGCGTGTTAAAGAAGCCAAGGCAGACATAGAAAATCTAACTCCACAGCAGGTACAATCTGAACTTTCCAATCCAAACGTGATATTGGTGGATATACGGGAAAAGGAGGAACTGGACCAGTTCGGGAAAATTCCGCAGGCTATTCATGCTCCGCGGGGAATGCTGGAATTTTACGCTGATCCCAGCCTTCCATACCATAAACCAGAATTTGATGGGCAGAACCGGATTATCTTACATTGTGCTTCAGGAGGACGATCTGCCTTGGCAGCCAAGACCCTGAAAGAGATGGGGTATACCAAGGTGGCGCACATGGATGGTGGATTTAAAGCCTGGAAGGATCAGGGCTTGCCGGTGTCTTGAAAGATATTTTTAGAATGAATTAGATGGATATAAATGAAAAAAGAATGGCAAGGAGAGGAATCGGTGCAAATAGAATGGTTAAGGAGTAAAGGCTTAGATTGATTTTGCCCGGTTTCCTTTACTTGCCTTATTTTTAAAAATATTTCTAAAGTGGAATTGCCAAGTAGCGGCTGTTGCATTACTTAATTAAGCGGCGGCTTTGCAGGACTCTGTAGTTGGGATGCCCGTTAAACCGAGCAACCCTCACTGTAAATAAAATATGATGGATTTAATCATGCCAATTCTGGCCCCTGATCTCCAGGGCAGCGCAGAGAATATCCTTTCTGCTTATCTGGCCTATTAGCCTTCCCTTTTCCACTACAGGAAATCTTCTGCAGTTGTGCTTGTAGAAAAGAGAGGCACAGTCAAAAATATTCACATCCTTGGTAATGGTCGAAACATTGGTCTGCATATAATCCTTAACCTTCACATCGCCCACCGGCATATTGAAATAGCGGCTTTCAGAGATTTGTTTCATACAGTCGGAGTCTGAAATGACCCCAAGCAGCTCCTTTCTCTCATTCACAACCGGCCCTCCGGAAATCTTGTGATTCATAAGAGCCTGCATAACCTCCAGTATAGACTGGTCCTCCCGAAAAGTTATCAGGTCCGTCGACATATAATCCGAAATAAGGATAGGGGCACTCTGAATTTTTTCCGGTTCCGCTCGCCTACCCATGAAACTTTTAATTCCCATGGCTAACTGTTTGAGTGTGAATAACTAAATATATGGAAATAAAAATTCAAAACCCAACGGCCTTATAATTCTTGGCAATGTTTTAAGAAATTTTCAGTCTTCAGAAGAAGAGTAAAGCCTTTTAAATATATTTGGGATATGATAAAAAAATTACAGGTTCCCGCTTCATTTCTTATCATAGTCGCTGCCATTTTCTGGTATTTTTATGCTGCTATGCCTCAGGTTTCTGAAAGCTCTCCAGAAAACGTAACGGAATTTTCGACTGCCAGGGCTTTTCAACATGTGAAAGCACTGGCGCAGCAGCCACATTTTGTGGGGACTTCTGCTCATGCCGTAGCTCAGGACTATATTGTGAAAGAACTGGAGAAACTGGGCCTGGAAACGCAGATCCAGGAGGGATATTCGCTATCCGAACGAGGAGTCCTGACCCGCCCGGCTAATATACTCGCCAGAATCGAGGGTTCCGGAACAGGCAAAGCTCTTTTATTGCTTACCCACTATGACAGCGCTGTCCATTCCTCTCCCGGAGCCAGTGATGCGGCGAGTGGGGTAGGTACTATTTTAGAAGGTGTCAGGGCTTTTCTGGCTTCAGGGGAGGTTCCTGTAAATGATATCCTCCTTGTGTTTACCGATGCCGAGGAACTGGGACTGAACGGCGCTCAGCTTTTTGTCAATGAACATCCCTGGGCCGAGGAGACAGGCCTCGCCCTGAATTTCGAAGCCCGCGGAAGTGGAGGAAGTTCTTTTATGCTTCTTGAGACAAACCACGGAAATAAATCCCTGATTGAACATTTTGTCGCTGCGGATCCTGAGTTCCCCACCACAAATTCCCTGGCCTACAGCGTTTATAAAATGCTGCCCAATGATACCGACTTAACCGTCCTAAGGGAAGATGGGGGGATCAACGGATTTAACTTTGCCTTTATCGACGATCATTTTGATTATCACACGGCCAACGACGCTCCTGAAAACCTGGACCTGGAAACGCTCGCACATCAGGGCAGTTACCTGATGCCCCTGTTGGAGTATTTTAGCCGGGTTCCTTTGGAAGATCTTAATTCCCCCGAGGATGTCATATACTTTGATATCCCTGTTTTTCACATGCTGAGCTATCCTTTTTCATGGATATGGCCGATGCTGATTATCGCAGCAGTTTTCTTCATCGGTCTTATTGTTTACGGGATAGGGCAGAAGCGGATGAATCCTGTATCCGTACTTAAAGGGTTTCTTCCCCTGCTGCTCTCCCTGGCAGTCGCAGGTTTTGGGACCTATTTGCTTTGGAAACTCTGCCTTTACCTGTATCCGCAGTATCTGGAAATGGAACACGGGTTTACTTATAACGGGTACTACTACCTCGCAGGGATTGTCTTTTTTTCCATGGGGATCTGTTTTATTACTTATCAATACTTTCGAAGCAAAAAGCAATTTGGGGAATTTTTTATCGCCCCTCTTTTGTTATGGCTGCTGATCTGTGGCCTCGCTGCCGCCTACCTCCCGGGTGCTGCCTATTTCGTTATCCCCGTATTCTTCGGGCTCCTACAACTGTTCGTCCTGATACGACAAAAAAGGCCGAACCTTTTGCTGATGAGTTTACTCAGCCTTCCCGCAATTTTTATTCTCCTGCCTTTTATCCAGTCTTTTCCGGTGGCTCTTGGATTGAAGATACTTTTTGTCAGCTCAATTCTGCTGGTCTTTCTGTGGACATTTCTATGGCCTGTATTCCGAAGTTATCGAAATCTTCGATCCTTAGGGCTGCTCTCCCTTCTCAGCTTTTTCGCACTTTTTCTGATCGCTCATTTTAAATCAGATTTTACTTCAAAAAGGCCAAAGCCCAACAGTCTGGTGTATCTATTGGACAGCGACACCCAGACAGCGACCTGGAATACCTATGATGCCATGGGGGATGAATGGACAGACAAATTCTTCGGGGAACCTTATGTTTCAGGCGAAGCTGCAGACGCTTTCAGCAGCAAGTATAATTCCGGCTTCACCAAACGAGCCAAGGCCCCAGTGGTGCCGCTCAGGGCTCCGGAGGTGCTGGTTGAAAGCACAGATTCCCTCGGGCAGCAATGGCATGAGGTGAAGATTATTCCGCAAAGGAATATTAATCGGATAGAGGTATTTACCGAGGGGCCTTTTGATTTCACTGAATTTACTGCCAATGGACTGACGGCTCAGCCGGTCTCAACGGGTGAAAATCCTCCCCATATCTTCAAAAGTAGATGGACCGACAGACTGCTTACTTACTATGCTGTGGATCGGGATACCCTGGAGTTGAAATTCCGCGTGGAGGGGGATACTCTTCCCGTCTTTACACTTTATGAAGCAAGCAATGATCTTCTGGAAAACGACCATTTAAATGTGCCCCCGAGGCCCGAAAACATGATCCCCAGGCCATTTGTCCTGAATGATGCGGTGGTGGTGAAGAAATCTTTTACATTGGAATAATGAGCAGTACATCCTCAAAGCATGTAGCGATTCTGGGGTGCGGCTGGCTGGGACTTCCCCTGGCGGAGCAGCTTATTGGAAAAGGTTATAAAATTAATGGGAGTACCACCACTCCGGGGAAACTCGAAGTTTTGAGGGCTTCAGGAATTGAGCCTTATCTAATACAGGTGGAGGCGGAAGAAATAACGGGGGATCTCACCTCCTTTCTTTCGGGAGTGGAGGTGCTGATCATTGATTTCCCTCCGGGAATACGAAGCAGATCCCCTGAGGATTATTTGAAGTCCATTGAACAGCTGGTTAAAATGATCAGGAGTTTTTCATTAACAAAAGTAGTGTTTGTCAGCTCCATCTCCGTTTATGAAGATACAGAAGAATTCCCGGTTTATAAAGAGGAAGACATGCCCAATGCCACCTCCTCAAGAGGAAAGGCCCTGATTGCTGCGGAAGAACTCCTGCGTTCAGAGAAGGGATTTTCAACAACAATCCTTCGTCTCGGGGGCCTGATAGGGAAGGACAGACATCCTGTTAATCAACTTTCAGGTAGGAAGGACATCGCCAATCCTGAAGCTCCTGTGAATCTGATTTCCCTGACCGACTGTATCGGGATACTGGAGGCGCTCCTGGAAAAGGGAAGCTGGGGAGAGGTCTATAATGCTGTTTTCCCGGAACATCCTTCCAAGGAAAGCTATTATTCCCGGAAAGCCAGGGAAAGATCCCTGCCTCTACCTGAATTCGGCAATGGACTCTCCAAAGGCAAGCTCATTGATTCCGGAAAGTTGCAGCTTGGGCTGGATTATGAATTTAAAGGAAGGCTCTAAGCACGATTCCAGAACCGGACGGCAATCTAAAGATTGCCACCCTTTAGGCCGAAATCTGGAGATTTCGACCAGCGGACACGCTGCGCCCAATCTCCAGATCGGAGTGCCACCGGGCGGGAATCTGCAGATTCCCGTATCCTTATTTTCTTGAAGTATTGAAATAAAAAAAGCCCCAATAGAGGGGCTTTTAAATTTATATTTTATGGTCTACCAGATCGAAACTCGTTCTTCCGGGGCTAACCACATGGAATCTTCTTCAGTAATATCAAAAGCTTCGTAGAAAGCATCGATATTCTTAAGAGGCACCACTGCTCTATACATTCCCGGGGAGTGTGGGTCTGTCTTAATAAGGTTTTTCAGCGCCTCGTCCCTCATTTTAGTTCTCCAGACCGTAGCCCAGGACATGAAGAAACGCTGCTCCGGAGTAAATCCGTCGATCTTCCCGGGATTCCCATGCTCCGCAAGGTGAAGCTGAAGTCCGTCGTAGGCTGCGTTCACACCTCCAAGATCCCCGATATTCTCACCTAAGGTAAATTTCCCATTGATGTAAACGCTGTCCAGTACTTCAATAGCACTGTACTGATCGGCGAGGGCGCCTCCAAGACCTTCAAACTGGGTCAGATCTTCTTCGGTCCACCAGTTGTTCAGGTTTCCTTCAGCATCAAATCTTGAACCGCTGTCATCAAATCCGTGGGAAATCTCATGTCCGATAACCGCACCGATTCCTCCGTAATTAACGGCGGCATCAGCCTTATAATCATAGAAGGGAGGTTGCAGAATAGCAGCTGGGAATACGATCTCGTTGTAACTCGGATTGTAGTATGCGTTCACGATCTGTGGGGCCATGAACCATTCGCTTTTGTCCACTGGCTCGCCTAATTCCGAGATGTTGTCCTGAACATTCCATTTAGCTACATTCAGAACGTTCTGGAAATAAGAACCTCCGTCCTCGGGTTTCTTAACCACCAGGTCGCTGTAGTCCTTCCATTCATCCGGATAGCCCACCTTAATGGTAGTGGTACCCAGTTTCTCTATGGCTTTCACCTTGGTGCTGTCGCTCATCCATTCAAGGTCATTGATCCTTGCCTGGAAAGCCTTTACCACATTGGCGATCATTTCTTCGGCCTTTGCCTTGGCCTCAGCAGGAAAATGCTCTTCCACATAAAGTTTCCCCAAAGCTTCCCCGATGGTCCCGTTTATGGTACCCAAAGCTCTTTCATTAAGAGGAAGTTGTTCCTTGGCACCTCTAAGGGTCTGATCGTAGAATTCCCAGTTGGCCCTTTCAATCTCGGTAGTCAGAGTAGAAGCTGCGTCGTTGAACAAAGTCCAGCGAAGATACTGCTTCCAGTCTTCCACCTCATTTTCTTTAAAAATATCCTGAAGAGCAGCCATATACTTAGGCTGGGTTACGATAATGGTATCCACTTCCTCTGCGCCGATAGCTTCGAAATAGGTATTCCAGTCCACTGCAGGTACAGCTTCTGCAAGCTGGGCCACGCTTCTTGGGTTGTAAGAAAGTCGGGCATCCCTTCGCTCCACCTTGTCCATTCTGGGTTCTGCCATTCTGGTTTCGAAAGCGAGGATGGTTTCTGCGTTTTCAGCAGCTTCTTTCTCGGAATCCCCCAGGAACTGAAGCATGCGTGCCACGTGCTCCTTATAGAGCTTTCTCTTTTCCTGAGAATCTGAATCGTCTGCTACATAATATTCCCTGTCAGGAAGGCCAAGACCTCCCGGATACAGGTATGCAGCGTTCATGTTGGAATTTTTCGCATCGGCCCTGACTCCAAAAGAGTAGAATCCGCCGCCGCCGTACAGCTGCATTTCGGTCAGGTACTGTTGAAGATCCTCCTTATCCTGGATGGCCTCAATTTTGGCGAGGTAAGGTTTTATAGGTTCGATCCCCTGCTCATTTCTGGTGACCGTATCCATAATGGTTTTATACAGGTAAACCGCTTTGGCCTGATCGCTGTTGGGGTCAAGGTTTTCATTTTGTGAGGCTGCCTCCAGCAGGGCAAGGGCATCCGCATCGGTTTTCTGGCGGAGTTCATTGAAACTTCCCCAGGTGGTCCTGTCGGAAGGAATTTCGGTGGAATCCAGCCATTTTCCGTTTACAAATCGGAAGAAATCATCCTTTGGACTCACGGTAGTGTCCATATAAGCCAGATTAATCCCTCTTGGCTCTTCAGCTTTTGTTCCCTTGTCCGCAACACATCCGGTCAACGCGGCAGATGCTGCAAGCGTCAAGGCAAACAGGTTTGTTTTTTTCATGTTCTATTTCCTTATTATAAAATTTTGAGGTGCTAAAATACTAAAAGTTAGACTTCTCTCGTAAAAAAGATTTTCCGCGGAAGAGAAGCAGCGAAGCTTTAAGGATTGTCGTCTTTAATTGAAACTTTATACCCGGATATCAGGCTGCTGTCAATTTCCCTGTTCACAGCTTTCACCTGCTCCAGGTTATCATTGGGAATGGTCAGCGAAAGCACGTAATGCTTAATTTTCCAGGTGTCATCCCTCCGAACCAGCACCCCAGAACCTCTGGTCAGTCCCATGTGGCTGTCCAAAAGTTCATCAAACCAGGCTACCTTCCCCGATTCCGAGAGGTAGATATTGCGTTCAAGTGTTGTGAAATCCCAGGCCTTGCCATTGTCAAAATAAGGTTTGGAAAAAGCCTTAAATGCCTCCAGATCCCAATTCTCGGTGGCATCCGTGCCTATGTAGACGGAGGGCTCGGCCATTTTTCCAAAATACCCGTCGAAATCTGCTTCTGCAGCAGCCCGGTGCCAGTCCTCCAGCACCTTATTTACCTTTTCCTTCGCTTGCTCAGGATTTTCTTCGGAAGAATTAAGCGTCTGTGCCTCGGCAGGGGAGTAGGGCACTTTTCTTTCAATCCTGTCCACACAGGAAGTCAGGGCCAGGGCAAAGAGAATTATGATTGTTTTTTTCATATTCGGATTTATAGGTTCCAAAGTACAAAAATAATACAGGCTTTGAACAGGTCCCTACCAAGTCCCTACCAGGGCTTGATATAACAGGCGGTAAACAGTAGGTAAACAGGCTATATACAGGCTTCCAAGCCTGTTTATAGCCTGTATATAACCTGTATATAGCCTGTTTAAAGGCTGTTGTATTGGGAGTTGATAGGGAGTTGGTTGGGGGATGTAGAGACGCAAAGCTCTGCCTCTCTACAGCTCGTACACCAGCACGCTGTCCTCGTCCCCCATCACCGTCAGCTCCAGACTCGCATCGCCATCCGCATTGCCCAGGTCGATTCCCGAATTGCCATACACAGGGAAATCGGGCAGCAGCTCAGCATTGCTGTCGAAGAGGTACACTTTATGGGCCTGGGTGTCGGTGACACTCACGTAGATCTTGTTGTTCAGGTAGAAGATCTGGGGTTCGGTATAGAGGCCGAAATCCAGGGAAATGGTTTTTCCCTTGATGCTAAGCTGGTTATCGGACAGGGTGACCAGCGTCCTTTCGGTGGCCACGAGCCCGTGATTGTCGGAAAGTCCTAGGGCCTGGCGGTTCAGGTTGCCATTTTCACTGATCTTCACCAGTTCCCCATCCTTACTTGTGGTGACAAAAGCGCCTTCATGCTCGTACCACTCATTCCCTGACGGATTCAGCGTTCCTTTTATATTCACCCTGGATTGGCCAGTCCTGCTCAGGATATTCAGTTTCCCCGAGGCTTCAGAGATCAGGATATAATCCTTCCTGCCAATCCGGATGTGTTTCGGGGGCAGGTTAATTTCCCCTCCGGCTTCTTTAAACCTGAACCCGCTTACGCCATTCCCCTTGCTGTCGTACATGTATACATCCTCTTTCTGCACCACCAGAAATCTGTATTTCCTGTTGTTGTCGTAGTCGAAGACTGCGAGGGGCTGGGTTATTTCGTCACGGAATTCCAGCGGGAAGGGTTTCACGCTATTGCCATCGCGATCAATTACCTCCACCGAATGCGGGGTCGCAAAAGCCAGTTGTTTTCGACCGTTGCGGTACAGGTCAACCTGCTGTATTTTCCCGAGGATCGGGCCGTCGAGTTTTTTCTTCCAATAAATTTTTCCGGCAGGGGAGATGAGGTAGAGGGTGTTGTTCACATCCTGCACCGCGATATCCAGTCCGTCGCTGCGATGGTTGTCGAAGAATACTGGCGGGGCCAGCAGCCGGTTTTCCAATGTGATGGAAACCTCCTGGCTCAGACCTGCTGTTTCTATCTCCCCCTCCGTTTTCTGAAGCACCGCATGTACGTGGGCAAAATCTGACTGGTATATAAACTGCAGGGCGGCTATTGGGAAGCCGGTAAAATCAAGCCCTTTAATTTCTTCGCGCAGGTCCTGCTCCGCAAAATCGCTCAGCTTGTTTTTAAAATTCCGGTTGTTGGACACCCAGAGCAGGGAAGCTTCGGTGCTCAGGCTTTGAAATGAATTTTTGTATGCCTCGGTGACTGCCAGAACTTTTTCATTCTGAACGCTGGTCACCACTTCTTTCAGCTGGTCCAGGTCCGAGGAGAACAGGATGAACCGGTCCAGGAAAAGGAAATACCTGAAACCTTCTACAGAAA
>CAMPJY010000053.1 GCA_946887025.1 uncultured Salinimicrobium sp. | reverse complement strand
GGTGAAAAGCTGCAGCAACTACTGGGGCAGATGCCGCTCCTCCCACATTTGCCTGACTTCCGACTGCAAGAAAAAAGTAAGGCGCCCTGATCATTTTGGCTACCACAATAAGAAGCACGGCATGAATAGTCATCCAGACCAGCCCAATGGCAATGAGTCCCGGATTGTCAAAAACCATGGTAAGGTCCATCTTCATCCCAATGGTTGCCACAAGGAAATAAATAAAAATGCTCCCTATTTTACTGGCTCCGGCGCCTTCATATGATTTGAATCTCGTGAAGGATAGCAGAATCCCGATGCAGGTTGCAATGGTGATCATCCAGAAGAATTCTGATGAAAAAGAGGCCAGGGCGGATTTGGTATCATTTATGGCATCAAAATTCGCTCTCAGGAAATCGGCTATTCCGTTGGCTCCCCAATGGGCAATCCCCACGGCTCCGAAACCTATGGCGAGCATCACAATAAAATCAGCAAGACTGGGATTTCTCGTAATACTTGCGGCGTAAGCAGAAACCTTATCCTTCAGCTGAGTAATGGCGGTAGTATCGGCCTTCAACCAGTTGTCGATCTTGTCGCTTTTGCCAATCCCCATTAAGAGAAGTGCCATCCAGATATTGGCAACCACTATATCCACGAGGACCATCCCTCCGTATTTTTCAGGGTTATATTCATAAATCTCCAGCATGGCTGCCTGGTTGGCACCCCCGCCTATCCAGCTACCCGCAAGGGTAGAGAGACCTCTCCAGATGGCATCTGGGCCTACACCACCAACGGTTTCGGGGGAAATGGCGGAAATAATAAGAATGGCAATAGGGCCACCGATTATAATTCCTATGGTTCCTGTAAAAAACATGATCAGGGCCTTGGGACCAAGATTGAATATAGCTTTCAGATCAATGCTCAGGGTCATCAGCACCAGGGCAGCCGGGAGGAAATACTGGCTGGCGACGGTGTAAAGGGCAGAGGTGGAATCTGAGATTATTCCAAGGGAATTGAATATGGCAGGGATAAGGTAGCACATCAAAAGTGCGGGTACTACCGAGTAGAATTTTTTCCAAAAACCGGATTTCCTGGAGGAGGTTAAAAATACAAAGCCAAGGGAGATCATTAGCAGTCCGAGGACTATGGCATCATTGGTGAAAACGGGGGTATCTTCCATAATTTTTATTTACGGAGGGCAAAATACAATTTTTCCTGAATCTCCTAAAGGATTATGCCAGGTTAAAAAGCTTCTGCAGACTCCGTGCTACCCCGTCCTCCTTTCCATGGAAGGTGATTTCCCTTGCAATCTCAAGGATCTCTGGTTTGGCATTGCCGACAGCTATTCCCATTCCCACCGCTTTCAGCATTTCATAGTCGTTGTAGTTGTCCCCAAAGGCTATGGCTTCGTCCAGGTCGAGTCTGAAGACATCCTGGAGCAGAATGCTGATGGCTGTGAGCTTTGAAACCTGTTTATTTGCTATTTCCAGATAAGTCGGTTTGGAACGATATAAATGAAGGTGTTCCCCATAATGCTCTTCAAGAAAACTGACAATTGCATCTATATGGGCTTCTTCTCCCATGCACATGATCTTATGGGCGCTCTTGTTTTCCTGCTTCCACTTTTCCAGGACCTCCTCCGAGGAAGCGACCGTTGGGGTGACCCTGGTGTTGTTCTCTTCCCTCAGCGCCCAGAAATCCATTTCAGGAACGTACCAGTCCTCATTGTGATAGAGGCTGAGATGGCAGTTTATATTTTCATTGAAAGCAATCAGTTTTTCGAGGATAGGGAAGGGGATTTCCGTGGAGGAAACGATCTTTCCTTCCACCAGCACGAGTCCGCCATTATAACAGATCAGGGGCTGATGAGATATCTGCAGTTGCTCCTGTAAATGCCGCATTGCCTGAGGCATCCGGGAGGAAATTAGTACTACAGGGACTTCTTTTTGAAGCTGCTGGAATACATTGATGGTCAGTTCTGAAAGTTCCCTGTCGTGGTTAAGGAGGGTGCCATCTATGTCGGAAAATATGATCTTATAAGGCATTTCTGTATGTATAATCTTCTTGAAACTATGATTGGGAGGACCTGATGTGATTTACTGTTGTTTATTTCAGGTCATTAATAAAGGAGGTAATGACAGGGATCAGCTCCGGATGCAGGGGCATATTAGGATCATTATAGGATTTTGAATTTGTAAGGCTGTCATTCCCCTCGATTTCCTTCAGGACGTGATTCATATCTTCAATAAGGACCAGCTCCGCTTCGGGCGCTGCAGCTGCCAGTGACTCGGCCTCTTCCTCGGAAACCTGGAAATCATTGGTGCCGTTAATGATCAATACGGGAATATCAAGTTTGGCGATCTCCACAGTGGGGTCATGTAACATCCATGAGAGCATAAAAGGCTGCACACTTGGTCTGAAAATGGAACTCAGGAGAGGATTATAACTGCTGCTGCTCCCGGTTTGCCTCATTTCAGCAAAAGCCTGTCTGGTATTTTCTTCAAGACCCGGCATCTGTTGCTGCACCTGATTGACAATAATTGAATCTATAGGCTGGCCGGCCCCCGCTACTGAAATAAAAGCATCAGTCTTCTTCCCGGCAGCCAGCATCCCTACCAGGGAACCCTGGCTATGGCCAAGAACAATAATTTTTCCGAACTCTCCCTTGTTGCTGAAATGATCAATTACAGAAGTGGCGTCGGTCACAAAATCGTCAAATCGTATGTTTTCTTCTTTTAAACCCAATTTCTGGGCCTGCAGGATCCTCTTGTCGTACCTGAAGCTTGCAATTCCCTGGTCCAGGAGTCCCTTTGCCAGTTTTTTATAGGAGTCATTCCTCATGAAATCCTGATTTCCGTCTCTATCGGTAGGCCCGGAACCGGCAATGAGGATTACCAATGGTGGATTATCAATCGAAGGCGGGACTAACAAGCTGCCCGTCACATATTCATTGATGGCAATTTCCTGGCTTTCTGACTGCAGATCCTGGGCGTGAATGAAGGGACCAAAGAAGAGAAGGAGGGAGAGCAGTTTAATTTTCATATGAATTTCAAGGTTTGTAGGTCGTAATGGTGGTTTGTGCATTCTTTGGTTTCTGGGTCCCTATCAGGAATCTTTTTCCATCGTTGGTAACGATCTGTATCCCTTTATTCCCCCAGATATTATAAGCTTTTGATTTCGATCCGATCCCGCGAAGGCCCCAGCCTCCATATTCAGAGATTGGGCTGTACTGTCGCACGTGGCACTCCCTGATATCTTCCCAGGAAAAAAATTTCCTTGTGAAGTTAAAGGGGCGGAAATAGGTAAAAATCCCTTTTTCATCGATTCTTGTTTCCAGGCGTAAATATAGCAGACCGAAAACTAACGGGAAAGCTATGAGGCAGCAAATAATGGAAACAAATACTGTGGTATCCTCTTCTGAGCCTTGGGTGGCGTAGTAAGCAGTGCCGAAAATGATTACAATCAGGGCCAAAATAAACATGGTAAGCCACCACCATTTTACAAATTGCTTTTCCAGGAATACTCGCATCAATTCTTTTTTTAGGTTTCTGTATTAAAGTTACAAATTTCTTTTTTGATCCCTTAATTGAAAAATAGAGCTTTGGTCCAGGGAGTTCCATTTTACTGAAATGCCAATTTTGATTGTTCCATACTGAGGCTGCTTTTATATCTTTGCCCAAAATAATTTTGGACATATGAAACATTTATTGATAGCCGCGGCATTTCTACTTTGCAACCTGTCCTTTGCTTCTGAAGGGGATTGGGGGAAAACCGGTCATAGAGCCACCGGCGAAATTGCTGAACAGTATCTTTCAAAGAAAGCCAAAAAAGCCATTGAGGAGCTTCTGGATGGACAAGGGCTTGCGCTGGTTTCCACTTTCGGGGATGATATAAAAAGTGATGATGATTATAGGAAATATGGTCCCTGGCACTATGTGAACCTGGAAGCCGGGGAAACTGAATATTCCAAGGAAGAGGCAAATCCAGAAGGGGATATAGTCTTTGGGATCCGGAAGTGTATTGCCGTTCTTGAGGACGATAAGGCGACCAGAGAAGAAAAGGCCTTTCACCTGAAAATGCTGGTCCACCTGATGGGAGACCTGCACCAGCCTTTTCATACGGGCAGGGGAGAAGATAAGGGAGGAAACGATATCCAGGTGAGATGGTTCAATCAGGGTACGAACATCCACAGGGTGTGGGACAGCCAGATGATCGACGATTTCCAGATGAGTTATACCGAGCTCGCTGCCAACGCTGAAGAACTTTCCAGTAAAGAAATAAAAACCATAGCATCAGGAGATCTTCTTGACTGGATGTATGAGTCCAAGGATCTCAGCAGTAAAGTATATGCAGGGGTTCAGGTGGGAGATAAATTGGGTTATGAATATGCCTATATCTGGTTTCCTGTGGTGCGGGAACAGCTTCAAAAAGGCGGGATCCGCCTGGCCGAAGTGTTGAATGACATTTTTGGATAAGAAGGTTCAATATCAGGATCTGTAGTAAAACTAAAAAAAACCGGTTCCCTGAGGGACCGGTTTTTTATTACTCCTTCTTAGGCTTTTCTTTTGGAAGCCGCTTTGCATCCTTCAGGGCCTTGGAAAGTATGAATTCGATCTGTCCATTGGTGCTTCTGAATTCATCGGAAGCCCATTTTTCCACTGCCTTTAGCATATCTTCATTCAGCCTTAGTGCAAAAGCTTTCTTTTTACTCATTTTCAATCTCCTTTAGGACTATTGGAACTGGTATTCTGCTTAATTCCAAATTAAAGATTTGGATTTTAATGGTTCAGGGTACCTGCATTGACGATGGGAGAGGTATCCTTATCGCTACAGAGGACGACCATTAAATTGCTCACCATTGCGGCTCTTCTTTCGTCGTCCAGAACCACTATCTCTTTCCGACTGAGTTCTTCCAGTGCCATTTCCACCATGCTCACTGCCCCTTCCACGATTTTATGTCTTGCGGCAACGATAGCTGTAGCCTGCTGGCGCTTTAGCATCGCGCTGGCTATTTCATTGGCGTAGGCCAGATAACCTATTCTGGCTTCCAGAACCTCGATCCCTGCGATATCCAGGCGTTCTGTAATTTCCTTTTCCAGGGCATGACTTACCTCATTGACGCTGGAGCGGAGGGTAATATCCTCATCCAGCCCTTCGTCAGCAAAATTGTCGTAGGGATAGAGGCTGGCAAGTTTTCTCACCGCGGCATCGGTCTGAACTTTTACAAAATCCTGAAAATTGTCCACGTCAAAAGAAGCTTTGTATGTATCCAGAACCCTCCATACAAGGATGGTGCTGATCATTACAGGATTTCCAAGTTTATCGTTGACCTTCAGGCGTTCACTGTCAAAATTCCGGGCGCGAAGGGAGATCTTTTTCTTGGTGAAAAAGGGATTCACCCAAAACAATCCGTTCTTTTTGACCGTTCCAACGTAATCCCCGAAAAGCAGGAGTACCCTCGATTCATTTGGGTTTACCAGAATAAGGCCCAGGGCGAGAAAAAAGGCGAGAAATATTCCGAAAAGGTACCATGGGTTTTTAGTGGTCAGAAAGGCGATGACGGCACCTGCTAGAACAATTAAAATAATACCTAACATTAAATAGCCATTGGCCGGGTGGTAATTTTTTTCCTGAATTGCCATAGTGGTTGGTTTAAAAGTGATACTAATATGATATCATAAATATATTACTTTTTATTTTAACCCAGGCGTTCAATTGTAATTAAAAGGATAAAGCCTAAAATATTCCGGGGAAGGATGGCTCCTCTTCTGAAATTCGAAATCGATTGAGAGAGCTCAAAATGTTGATAAAATGAAGGTTATAAAAGAATCCATTTCCTATATTTGTCATAACAAAAGTTAAAATTAAAGTTAATTGTGTCGCCCCGCACAATAAATCCTAAACCTGCTTATATTGAATATAAATTACTTTCTAAGTCTGTTGGGCGGCCTGCTGGGTTTCATGTACCAAACGGAGCCCCCGCAGAAAACCACAACTAATGATACTCTGGTTGAACTCTTCAATCTTTCCTCAAAAGCTCTGAGCAGCTATGACTATGAGAATTCCATACATTATTCCCTGCTCCTTATTGAGCGTGCCCAGGAGGAAAAGGATTACTACTACCTGTATCATGCATATAATAATTTAGGCATCACCTTCGAAGACAGGAAGGATATTGACAGGGCAAGGGACAATTATTCCAGGGCGCTTGAAAATGCCATTGCCAGTAAAAATGATACCCTTCTCTGGTGGGCCTATAACAACCTTGGAGGAGTCTATACCCTCCAAAAGGAAACTGTTGAGAAAGGCTTCTCATATTACGACAGGTCTATTGAAATTGTAAAACAGCTGGGAAATCCAAAGAATTCCCTTATCCCTATCATGAACAAGGGCTGGACGCACCTGGATTATGAGCAGTACGACAGGGCCTATCCCTATCTGGTAAAAGCGAATAAACTTTTGGGTAATTCCAACGACGATTATATCAGGTCCCAATTGTCCACGTTGTTCGGGAGGTATTACGCTGGAAAGGGCGATTTTGAAAGAGCTGATTGTTTTCTGCAGGCTTCCATTGCTATAGTAGAACGGGATTCCTTGGTGCTGGAGGCCTCTGACACCTACCGGGCTTATGCTGATATGTTGTATGCCAAAGGAGATTTTCCTAAGGCTTTTGCTGCGCTTGAGAAGTATCACGAATTTCAGGGGAAGATTTTCGAACAGGAGAAGAAACGCCAGAATGAGGCGGCTTACACCAAATTTGAAACAGAAGAATACCGCAAAAACCTGGAGTTGGCTCAGAATGAACAGGAATTCAAGGACAAGGTCCTTGCCAAAACCCGGGAAGCCTCCATGGTCATGATCATTTCCATTGCCATCATGCTGCTGTTCCTGATTCTTCTCTTCAGAAGCAACAGCATTAGGAAAAGGCTCATCTATCAGTTAAGGGATAAAAATGATGAATTGAGGAAATCAAAGGAGGAAGCTGAGAAGCTTTCCCTGCTCAAGACCAAATTCTTTTCCACTGTCAGTCATGAACTGCGAACACCATTATATGGGGTAGTGGGGCTTACCTCCCTTCTTCTGGAGGATAACAAGGACCAGAAGCAGGTGGAGGACCTGAAATCGCTCAAATTCTCTGCAGACTATCTGCTTGCATTAATTAATGACGTGTTGCAGATGAACAAGATGGAATCCAATCTGGTGCATCTGGAGAATCTTTCCTTTAATGTGCAGGACCTGATGCTGGGTATTGTAAAATCATTTGAATTTACCCGGATTCAAAATAATAATGAGATTGAACTGGTGATCGACGAAAAGACCCCCCAGAACCTGATAGGCGATTCCGTTCGGCTGTCGCAGATTATCATGAACCTGGTGGGGAATGCCGTAAAATTTACTGAATGGGGAAGAGTCTGGATAAAAGCCGAATGTAAAAGATGTGAGGGGGATTACTGTCTAATAAGTTTTGAAGTTGGCGATACCGGTATCGGGATCCCTGAGGACAAACAAAAGGAAATATTTGAAGAATTCTCCCAGTTAAGATCCAATAATTACAATTATCAGGGAACAGGGCTTGGTCTTCCAATTGTAAAAAGGCTGCTGGAACTCTTCAATTCTGAAATTCATCTGGAGAGCCAGGAGGGAAAAGGTTCCGTTTTCAGTTTCGAAATCCTGTTTCAGAAAGGAAAGATCACTGAAAACAAAGCTGCTTCAGGCGAAATGGGAGATCTCCAGATGAAGGAGATCTTCAGTAAAGCCCTCATCGTCGATGACAACAGGATCAATCAAATTGTCACCCAGAGGATTCTCGAAAAAAGGAAATTCCACTGCGAGATCGCCAATAGTGGGTATGAAGCTATTGAGAAGCTGAAGACGGAGAATTTTGATGTGGTGCTGATGGATGTGAATATGCCGGGGATGGATGGAATGGAAACCACCAGGGAAATCAGGAAGTTCAATACCGATATACCTGTCATCGCATTGACGGCGGTGGAGATAGAAGAGATGCGGGAAGGAATACTGAGGTCGGGGATGAACGATATTATTGTGAAGCCTTACGACACCAATCAGTTTTTCCATACAGTTTACCGGAACCTTCTTGTTCCAATCAGTCAATAAAAAAGCCATCCGGGATTCCGAATGGCTTTTCTTATTCCTAAAATTCAATACTACTTACTTCACCATTTCGAAGCTACGCTTGATGAAAGCGGTAAGTTCTTCTCCTTTGAGGAGGTTTTGTGAAAGTCTCGCCAGGTCCAGGGATTGTTTGATCAATCGCTCCTGTTTCTTTGGAGTCTTGGCATTCAGGATCTCAGAGATCAATGGGTGGTTTGTGTTGACCACCAGATTGTACATCTCCGGCATATTTCCCATTCCGAACATACCTCCACCCGTCTGCTGCATTTCCTTCATACGGCGCATGAATTCAGGCTGAGTGATGATCAGCGGCGCTGCAGTACTATCCATCGCCTCTAGTTGGACAGAATATTTTTCAGAAGGCACTACTTTCTCAATATCCTCCTTCAGCTTAGTTTTCTCCTCTTCGCTTAGCTTGGAAATCTCGGTGTCCTCTTTTTTGATGAGGTTGTTGATGTGGTCGGAATCCACCCTTACAAAAGAAATCTTTTCCTTGGATGTTTCCAGCTTCTGTATCAAATGGGCGATTATCGGCGAATCCAGAAGCAGCACCTCATAGTTTTTCTCCTTAGCCGCTTCAATATAACTGTGCTGCGCATCTTTGTTGGATGCATAAAGAATTACCAGGTTACCATCCTTGTCAGTCTGGTTCTCCTTTATCTTTGCCTCCAGTTCCTCAAAAGTGTAATATTTGTCATCTACAGTTGGGTAGAGGGCGAATTTCTCAGCTTTCTCGAAGAATTTATCTTCTGAAAGCATCCCGTATTCGATCACGATCTTGATATCGTTCCATTTTTTCTCGAAATCCTCACGATTGTTGGTGAAGAGGGATTTCAGCTTATCAGCCACCTTTCTGGTGATATAGGTGGAGATCTTTTTGACTGCCCCATCCGCCTGCAGATAGGAACGGGAAACGTTCAGCGGGATATCGGGAGAGTCAATGACTCCGCGAAGCATGGTAAGGAATTCAGGAACTATCCCTTCCACATTATCAGTTACAAAAACCTGGTTCTGGTACAGCTGGATCTTGTCTTTCTGGATATTCATATCCTGCCCAAGTTTTGGGAAGTACAGGATTCCTGTGAGGTTGAATGGATAATCAACGTTCAGGTGAATATGGAATAATGGTTCCTCGAACTGCATAGGGTAGAGTTCGCGATAAAAATCATTATAATCCTTTTCCTCCAGCTCGGTAGGTTGTTTTGTCCAGGCGGGATTCGGATTGTTGATGATGTTATCAACAGTCCTGGTCTCAGGCTTGGCATCCTCCGGAGCGTTATCAGGAAGGGGAAGGGTTTCTGTCTTGGTTCCGAATTTAATCGGGATAGGCATAAACTTGTTATACTTTACCAGAAGTTCACGGATTCTGGATTCTTCAAGGAATTCCTTGTCATTTTCATTAATGTGAAGAATTACCTCTGTTCCCCTGTCTGTCTTGTCAGCTTCTTCAAGAGTGAATTCTGTGGAACCTTCACATACCCAATGCGCCGCAGGCTCATCCTTATAGGATTTGGTGATGATCTCCACTTTATTGGCCACCATAAAGGCGGAATAGAATCCCAGGCCGAAGTGCCCTATGATCCCGCTGTCTTTAGCCGAATCTTTATACTTTTCCAGAAATTCCTCGGCTCCTGAGAAAGCCACCTGGTTGATATACTTTTCTACCTCCTCTTTGGTCATCCCGATCCCCTGATCGATGATATGGAGCTTCTTGTTTTCTTCGTCAATCTTAACCTCGATAACTGGGTTCCCATATTCTACCTTGGTTTCTCCAATACTGGTAAGGTGCTTTAATTTCAAGGTCGCGTCGGTCGCATTTGAAATTAATTCGCGCAAAAAGATTTCGTGGTCGCTGTAGAGAAATTTCTTTATTAAAGGAAAAATGTTTTCTACAGATACATTAATGTTTCCGGTTGCCATATATTCTAATTTAATTATAGTTTAACGTGTTGCCTGTTTAAGTCAAAAAAAATACCAAGAAAGGGCCGCTGACAAAGTGGCATTAAACATTGTGCGGGCAGAAGCTGTAGTTCACTCTGCTATTATAGGGGTTTTAAAAACCATAAAGTAGATAGGGAGGAGGGAGCACTCCTGTAGCAGGTCCTGTCTCTTCACTCCGGAAACTGCCCCCAGACTGCAAATTGAAGATCTTCGGACTTCCCGCCTCCCGCCTTCAGTCTCCGGAATTCCCAATCCAATTTTTTCAGAAGACGGCTGTTAAATAAATATAAAATATTGAAGAACAGGTATTTATATAGGTAATTTTGATACTGAAACCTGGAATGGGAGGAGCTTCTTTTTAGATAATGAAGAAGCAAAATGTGGAATTAAAATTTTTAATCATGAAAACTTTAAAAGCGACTTTTATTATTGTGACAATGTTGGTAGGTACCGCAGGATTTTCTCAGGTATTTGGCGATTTTGACAGCAATCAGGACGACTTGATTGACAGGGATGAATTCTCGGGAATATATTCGAGTAATTTCCCTTCCTGGGATTCCAATATGGATGGTACTCTGGATGACAGGGAATTCTATGACACCACCTTCAACCGGCTTGATGCCGATATGGATGGCAACCTGGGAGAATTGGAATGGAATGAAGGCTTTGACAATGTGTATGGCGACTATCTTGGTACCAGAGACATGGATCAGTTCGACGAAAATGGCGATCGAATGATCTCCGGCGAGGAGTATTATAATGGCTTTTCTGAATCGGATTTCTATAGCAGTTACGATTCCAACAGGGACAGCAGCATTGATGCAGATGAATTTAATGAATCCGTGTTCAATAACTGGGATGAGAATGGGGACGGTACTTTGGACAATTCAGAATTTGATAAATACCGTTCAAGATATATAGAACAGTAATGTCAATTTAGGTTAAAACAGGCAACCTTTGATCTTTTCAAAGGCTGTTTTTTTATCCATATAAAATAAGGACCATGGATCTTCTGTCAAGCATTAAGTGCCATTGGGTATATAAATGGCAGGTAATAATTGATTTCTTGTTTAAATTGCTGCCGGTATATTATTAATTGCCTAAATTTATTACAGAATCAAGCTTAATTACTAAAAAATGTATCAGACAAAAATAGCAGGCCTGGGAAGTTATGTGCCTGAAAATGTGGTTACCAACGAGGATCTCTCCAAACTTATGGATACCAATGATGCCTGGATTCAGGAAAGGACAGGGATCAGGGAAAGAAGGCATATCAGAAAAGGCGATGGTAACTCTACAGCTGTTATGGGTGCCAAAGCCGCACGAATAGCTATAGAAAGGGCAGAGATCTCCAAGGACGACATTGACCTTATTGTTTTTGCAACCCTGAGTCCGGATTATTATTTTCCGGGAGCGGGAGTACAGATTCAGGAGATGCTTGATATCCACACCTGCCCGGCACTGGATGTGCGGAACCAGTGTAGTGGGTTTATTTATGCCCTGTCGGTGGCCGACCAGTATATTAAAACGGGGATGTATAAGAACGTCCTGGTGATCGGTAGCGAGAATCATAGTGGCGGCTTGGACATGTCCACCCGTGGTAGAAGTGTTTCAGTAATCTTCGGGGATGGGGCAGGAGCTGCAGTCCTGACCAGAAGCGATCACAACGGACAGGGAATACTATCCACTCACCTTCATTCAGAAGGAAAGCACGCTCTGGAACTTGCTCTGAAAGGGCCCAGCACCATGCATTGGGTACCCGAGATTCTGGAAGAGAAGCCTCAGGGGGATGATATTCCTTATTTTCCCTATATGAATGGACAGTTTGTTTTTAAACACGCCGTAGTACGCTTTTCTGAAGTTATCAAAGAGGGTCTCGAAGCCAATGGGCTTGAGGAGAAGGATATTGATATGCTTATCCCCCATCAGGCCAACCTGAGGATCTCCCAGTTCATTCAACAGAAATTTAAGCTGAATGATGATCAGGTATTCAACAACATCCAGAAATACGGAAACACTACCGCCGCATCTATTCCCATAGCCTTAACAGAGGCCTGGGAAGAAGGTAAGATTAAAGAAGGAGACACCGTGGTATTGGCTGCTTTTGGAAGCGGCTTCACCTGGGCGAGCGCAGTTATTAAATGGTAAACCTGACAAGTCTTCAAGACCTGTAAGTTTAGACAAAATAAAAACCGCAACGGCTTTCGTTGCGGTTTTCTGGCTAATTAAAAACAAATAATTTACTATTCGTTCTTGTCGTCTGGTGCTTCTTAAAACACCCCTCCCCCCTGGGAAGTATTGTCATCTCGGTCTTTTCGCTCCACCTTTTCCGGCTTACTGCCTCCAAAACGGTAGGAGAAGCCGACATATAATCTTCGGGAATCATTTTTAAATCTGGCTTTCTGTAAAAAAGGACGGTCCGCAGTCAGTTCATTTACCCGGGTATCAAAAACGTCACTCAGGTTGACACTTAAGCTGGCCTTATCCTCAAGAAAGCTGTAACGGGCGCCCAGATTGACAAAATAGGATTCCTCCACATTGAACTGCAGCGTTTCCACAGGAGCGTTGTACATCCCGAAAAGCTGTAGTTTAAGGTTCTTGGTCACTTTAAAATTGTTGTTGGACTGGATACTGAAGGAATTGGTCTCCACCTCCACATCTTCGGAGCCGATGATCCCTCTGGCAATCTGGCTGTAGAGGTTCATGTTAACATTGAGGTCCCAGAAGCTGACAGGTTTAAAATTCCCCGAAACCTCTGCTCCATAAGCCGAATTGTCGTCGGTGTTCTGATAAGTGAGGAAAAGGTGGGTTGGATTTACAGGATCCTCCAGGATGATCTGATTGATCTCATCATTGATCATCCTGTAGAACACGCCTGCTGTGATTGAATTTTTACCCATGTTTCTGGTGTAATTGGCTTCCACAGAATTGGTGAACTGGGGCTTCAGTTCCGGATTTCCTGTAACAGTCAATCTCGGAGTTGATATCTGCCTTACAGGATTTACCTGATTGTTTGAAGGCCGGTCCACTCTTCGACTAAAGCTCAGCTGGAAGGAATTCTTTTCTCCGGGAGTGTAGGAAACAAAGGCAGAAGGATAAAGCGTGATATAGTCATCATTATAGATTTCTTCACCTCCTTGCTCGGCCTGTACATCAAAACTTTCCAGCCGTGCTCCCATTTGGTATGCCCATTGTTTGAAATTCTGTCCAAAGGTGGCGTAAAGGGAATGGATATTATTGTCGTAGTCAAACAGGATATCGTCAACACCATCCCTGCTGGAGGTATAAGTGTTTCCGGTCCTTCTTATCCTTGATTCTGCTCCCAGTTCAAGTTTCGCGGTTTCGGAAAACGGATTCACATAATCCAGGTTAATGGTAGTATTCTCATAATCCTTGGTCACATCATCTCTATAGGAACCTCCTGTAGGATCGACAGGGCCGTTAAAGGAGAAAAAGGCGTCATCTTCATTCGAGTAGACGTTATAATCCACCTCAAGTTCTATTTCGTGTCCATCTTCGTTGAAAAAATGCTGGTAATCGAAGTTATAGGTCTGCGACCTGTTCTCGTCGTCCACGTGCGTCAGCTGCTGGATATTCTGTGAAGGATCCTCAGGAAACCTGATAGACGAGGTGCCATCCATTTCTTCATAAGAAAGCACCTGGTTTGTGTAAAGCGAAAAAACGTTTTTATCATCCATGAAGAAGTCGACTCCGACCTTTCCCATGTATGCCTGGTTTTCCATGGCAAAATCAAGGAACTCCCCGGAATTGTTTTCTAGGTTGAGGATATAGGCATCCAGAAGATTTTTTCTTTCCACAGCCCCCAGATTGGAGTAGATGTTGAATTTCCCCTTTCGATAATTCAGGTTTAGGGAGCCATTGGAACTGGTCCTTTTCCCGAAGGTCAGCCCTCCGCTGAGGTCGCCATTGAATCCCAAATTCGAATTCTTGTGTAGGATGATGTTGATGATCCCGCTCATTCCTTCAGGATTGTATTTGGCTGAGGGATTGGTGATCAGTTCAATTTGTTTAATGGAAGTGGAAGGAATGGTTTTTAAAACCGTAGCGGCGTCCATATTGCTGGGTTTCCCGTCGATCAGGATCCTGACGTTTGGATTTCCCCTGAGGGCGATGTTCCCGTCCTGGTCCACGCTTACCGAGGGGATGTTGTTCATGATATCAGCTGCCGAGGCTCCTGCAGTGGTAAGGTCTTTTCCCACGTTCACCACTTTCCGGTCTATGCGCTGTTCAATGGTGGAGATTTCTGCGACTATGGTAACATCATCCAGTTCGGCAACCGCTGGTTTCAGGTAAATGGTACCCAAATCTATAATTTGCCGTGAAGTGGAAATTTCCATTTCCTGGGAGTAGGGGACATAGCCCATGAACTGAATTTTGAATGTGTATTTCCCTTCGGGTAATTTTTCGAGGCTGAAAGTCCCTTCTGCAGAACTTACTGTTCCTGTCACTACTTCTCCGGTAGGATTGGTGACAGAAATCGTGGCATAGGGAATGGGTTCCATAAATTCCTGATCCAGGATGGTTCCCGTTACGGTTCCCAGCAGGCTGAGATTAGGGTCAGGGGAACTGAAAAGTGGCCCTGATACAAGTAGAAAGATTAAGATTAACTGTTTCATTTTTTGATTGATTTGATGATTAGTGTTATGTAAAATACCTTGTTATACATAATAACGAAAGCAAAGAGCCCCTAAAAATGTGCTCCCTATATAAAAGACTACAGTACGGGGGATATGTTACAACAAAAACAAAAAAAATTAAAAACCCATACCGGCCGATATGGGTTTTTGCATCCCCGGGCAAACACTAACCATCAATAAACCCGGGAATGCGGGAAATATTTCTTACCTTAATGACTCGAATTCCCGATCTTTGTTACACTTCGAAATTAAACTATGGAACAAAAGAAAACATTAGTACTGGGAGCCACGGAAAACCCAAGCAGGTATGCCAATATAGCCATAAACCGGCTCGCAGCTCATAAAGTACCCACTGTTGCCATCGGGCTTAGGAAAGGATCGGTGGCGGGGGTGGAGATAAAGACAGAAAAGTATGCTTTCCCCGATGTACATACGGTTACCCTTTACCTGGGCCCCCCTCGGCAGGTGGAGTACTATGAATATATAATTTCCCTGCATCCCGAGCGGGTGATTTTCAATCCGGGGACCGAGAATCCGGAATTCTACCGCCTGCTACGTGAGAATAATATCGAAGTTGAGGTGGCCTGTACCCTGGTATTACTTTCGACGCATCAATATTAGGAGCTTTTTTGAAAAATTGAATTTTGGATTGGTTTACCGCAGATTTCGCAGATTTTTCCGCAGATTCCGCTGATTTAATTCTGCCCACTATTTCGTTCTTCCTTACTTCCGGATCAATAATGCCAGTCCTAAGAAGGTGATCAGTCCGTTG
>CAMPJY010000052.1 GCA_946887025.1 uncultured Salinimicrobium sp. | reverse complement strand
TCAAAATTGAAGTGCGATAATTTCATTCCCATATAGTAGATTTTTAAAGGCTGCAAATATACGACCTCAAAGCAGGCGTTGTCAAGGAAAAGGCGGTTTATTTACAGAAATGCCTGCGACTAGGCCTTTTTGCTGACAATTCCCAAAGCTGTAAGATCTTCCCAGAATTTTGGATAGGATTTTGAAACCACTCCGGCATCAGCAATTTCCAGCGGAACCAGTAGCGCCAAAGGAGCAAAGGCCATGGCCATCCGATGGTCGTTATAAGTTTCTATCCGAACGTTTTCCCTGATCTCCGTCCTCGCTTTTAGCCTTAGAGTGTCGGAGGTAACCTCGACTTTTGCCCCCAGTTTCTGAAGTTCTGACTTCAGGGCTTCCAGCCTGTCCGTTTCCTTAATCTTCAGGGTATGCAGACCTTTCAGTTCACAGCTTATGCCCAATCCAAAACAGGTGACCACGATGGTCTGTGCAATATCAGGGCTGTCGCTCAGGTTCAGGTTCAGGGATTTCGGCTTTTTGACAGAAACTTTTGTAAGTCGTATGCTATCTTGGGAATATTCGGTGTGTACCCCCAGCTGCTCATAGATTTTGGCTACCACGGCATCACCCTGGTTGCTGATATTCTTATAGCTGGAAAGGTTTAAATCAGCACTGCTGCTCAGGGCTGCAAGGCTATAGAAATAGGAGGCTGAGCTCCAGTCAGATTCTACCGTAAAAACAACTGGCTCCAGCTTCGCCTTGGGCTGAATAATGATCCTCTGGGCTTCGAATTTTCCTTCGATCCCGGCTTTTTTCAGCAGTGCCAGGGTCATATTGATATAGGGCGCCGAGGTTATCTGCCCTGCCAGATTAATGTCCAGTCCGTTGGGAAGGGAGGGCGCGATCAGCATCAACGCCGAGATATATTGGCTGCTGACATTTGCTTTAAGTACCACTTTATGTTGTTGTAAGCTTTTTCCTTTTATCCGCAAGGGAGGGAAGCCTTCATTAGCTTCATATTCAATATCCGCACCCAGGCTGCGGAGCGCATCCACCAGCAGTTTTACCGGTCGCTCCTGCATTCGTTCGCTTCCGGTTAACAGGATATCCATCCCCTCCCGGGATGCAAAATAGGCAGTCAGGAACCGCATGGCGGTTCCGGCATGATGGATGTCCACTGTGCCTTCTTTGGTGGCCAGGGCTTTCTGTAAAGCCATGGTATCATCGCTTTCCGAGAGATTTTTGATCTCTACTTCAGGATATAAGGCCTGAAGAATGAGGAGGCGATTGGCTTCACTTTTGGAGCCGGTTACGAAAATAGTCCCGGAAAGTTCATCCGGGGATTTGGAGAGCAGCAAGTCCATTGTCTTTAATTATGTAGGTTTTCTTTTGAACTCATTCGCTTGCTCACCATATACATGGCATAGACAAGGCTTATGGCCCCTTTAAGTAGAACATCGTTCACCCACTTCCCATCGGCCCATTCCTCCTGGTAGATCTGGGCAAAGTTTCCGGAGAAGACGTTCGAGAACTGGGCGAACAGCAGGGAAAATCCCATGAATAAAACGAAGAAAATAACCCCGAGCTTCAGAACCTCAATCCAGTATTGTTTGTTCTTGAAATTGTCCAACATTCCCATTACTTTAATTTTTCATTATTCTGATGCCTGTCGTGGTCCCTTTTTGTTTTTAATTCCAGCTTTTTGTCAAAAGCCTGCTGCAGATCGACCCCGGTCTGGTTGGCCAGGCAGAGCACCACAAAAACCACGTCTGCCAGTTCTTCACCAAGATCCTTGTTTTTGTCGCTTTCCTTTTCGCTCTGTTCTCCATAGCGGCGCGCAATGATGCGTGCCACTTCCCCCACTTCTTCCGTTAGCTGCGCCATATTGGTGAGTTCATTAAAATACCTCACCCCATGCTGCTTTATCCATTCGTCGACTGCCGCCTGGGCGTTCTGTAGATCCATTTTATATTCTTTTTAGCACAATGGCTTCCGTTTGTTTTTCAACAATTTTACCATAAAAATCCTTCAGGGCCTTATAATCGGCAGCAGAATAAAATATGTTATTCAAATCCACCACTGTATTCACCCGAAGGAATTGCCCGTTCTGGTGCACAAGGTATTTAAAACTTCCCGCACCTCCATTGAGATCCACAATTAAACTTTCAGGAAGGCTTTCTACTACATAACCCTCTGGCACCAGAATGTTCACAGTGGTCTCTTTTACAGAAGGGAAGTTGAAAGAAATCGGATACTGTCGTTCCTCGGCCTTAAATGGATTTTCGTCAACAGCTTCAAATAAGAGCGGTTGAAAATACACCCGGTCTTCGATCACTTCGATCTCATCCTGTAGACTGAAAGTATAGGATTGTTTTATGGTCTCCCCTATTTTCTTTTCGTTTTCAGTTTTCAGGTCGGTAATGCTGATATTTCCTTTATCCTTTTCAAGGATTTCCACATATTTCTCGGCATTGACTCCTGCAAATTCCTCCCGAAAGGATTTGGCATAAAACCCGTTGTACATATCGGTTAGCTTTCCCTGAACCCCGAAATTTTCATCAAACTGGAGGTTTATCGTGGAGGTACTTCCAGATTTGGTATTAGGCCTCAGGTTAACCCACTCGGAGGTCTCAGCACCCGTGATCAGCCTTCCCTGCCAGTTTCTGGCTCTCTCGGGCAGCTCTCCCAAAGCAGCATTAGGATCGGTCGCATCGAGTAGAAGGAATTGGTCCGGGAGCTGCAGACCCGACACCAGATAATTGAATCCCTGACGGGTAGGGAAAAGTGGTATCCCGTTATCCTGCGTACTCACAAGAACCGGATTGGCATTCAGACCTGCATATTTCAGCATAGCTGTCAAAAGCAGATTAATGTCACCAACATTACCTTCCCCATCCTTATAAGCAGCTCTTCCACCTTTATCGGGAAGGAATCCATAGAATTCATTCCACTTGACCTTGTTCCTGACAAAATTATAAATAAGCCTGGCCTTTTGCTCCGGGTCCTGAATTCCCTTCACAAGAGCATCAACTTCCTCCTCAAAGAATCCATTGCGACCGAGTTCCCTGGCATAATTTCCATCGTTGTATACCGTTTTTGTTACACTTTCCCAGGACTGGGTATAGGTTTCCACAACAGAATTCGGGAACTGGGTATATTGTAGCTCCCAGCGCATGTAGGCAGCATAATTCTTCAGATAATCCACGTAAGCCTCATCCTTTAAGGCAGGGATATCCTCCTTGGTAATGGAATAGACATTCTCTTTATAGTCGACTTTGGAAGTGTTAAATGAAGTAGTTTGAACCCGGTGGCCCGATCTTGTTTTGGAAGTAACAGTGAAACTGTTGCTTTTCATGCTTTCATCGATCTCAAACAAAAGGGGAGATTTCAGATTAAAATATTTCCTGAATACGAGATATTCGGGAATGGTCACCTGGGCTTCCAATCTGTTTATGGGAATGGTGTACTGCAGCGGGATCTCATCGATCGAAATCAGGAAAGGAGATTCCAGCGTATACTGGTATTCCACTACACTTCCTTCTTTTACCTCCGGCATGGTCAGGGTGGTTTTAAGGCGATACTTATTCACCTCCTCATCGAAGATCCCGTCTTTCCGCAATTTTTCCTCCACCAGCTTCCCATCCTCGATATTGTAGGTATAACCCTTGATTCCTATGACGTTTTCCCGGTCAGATCCATTCTGGTAGTAAAAAATTTCCTTGTTGGCCCAGTCGAAGCCGTCCTTGTTGTATATTTTAATACGTTCATGTACCTCAGTTACCAGGGTAAATCCTGAATTCTGACTAGTCTTGTAATAAACTTTGTGCTCCCGGAAAAGCACTGCTGCATCGGCATCCTTATTCTCAGGATGTTCTTTTTCCAACACCTCCTCTTTGGAGACTTTTCCGAATTTAAAATCCTGGGCCAATAGTCCCTGGAAAGCAAATAGCAGGAGAATAAGGGTAAAGGCTTTTTTCATGATGGTTTGGTTTTAGCTGGTTTTTATTAGTACCGCCTTTTGTTTTGAAATGGCGTTTATCTGATTCATAAAGTCTCTGTACTTTTCATAGGAAGTCGTGGGCCAAATGCCTTCATTGATTACATAATCCCGCTGCAGCAGGATTGATTTCCGGCCTTCCTTTTCTACCACCTCAATCCGGGTACTGAAGCTGCCGAATTCATTCTCAATGGTTACGCTTTCAGGGATTGACTCTGGTTCAAATCCAGTGGGTAATACAAATTCGAAAGATTCCTGATAGGTCCGTCCCCTTTGAATTTCTATAGGTAATCTTCTATTGGAATCATTCGGAAGATCATGGGTAGAGGGATTTAAAAAATGCAGCGGAAGCAGTATCCTGTTTCCTGCTTTGGAAGCATAACGCTCTCCTGACAAGGCGAGCTTCTCAATAAATTCAGGATCTACGCGGTTATTGGTAAAGTTCATTTCCCGGAGCTCAAGATTTCTTAAATGCCCCCAGCTGTTTTTATAGTACAATTGCTGATCCTCTTCCGACTGCCGCATCAGGGGGTATATATTTCCGTATGGAACTCCCAGACTTTTTCGGGTGAAATCCGCAGAAAAACTACCCTGGGGATCGAGCAGAATGGTAGCCGAACTTAGCTGTAAATTTTCTTCCGCCCCGTAAGACTTCGTTTTAACGATCTCGCCACCTTCAGGCTTTACCAGTAAAACGTTCCTGTCATCCGTAAAATCACCCAGATAATTAAAAGGAGTGGTCTGACTTGTGCATTCCAGCCATACGTCCTCCCCTTCATTTGGAATATTTAAAATAACATGATTTCCCTGCATGGAAGCAAAACTGGCATCCAGGTTCCTTCTGTCCTCGTCTCCATAAACCACCGCATAATAGGAAATAATATTCTGCGATGCGAGCAGCGCCCGGGTATAATTGGTTAAGGCTTTACAGTCCCCGTAGCCCAGCTTGTCAACCTCCGCAGCCGACATGGGTTCCCAACCGCCAATTCCGAGCTGAACGCTGATATAGCGGGTGTTTTCCTGAACGTACTCATAGATAAGCCTGGCTTTTTCGAGATCAGATTCAGCAGCAGCTGTCAGGTTTTCTATTTTTGCAATGGTTTCTTCGGACAATTGACTTTTCCCCGAAAGCAGGTGGTCGTACTGCCATTTTCCAAAGTCGGCCCAGTCAGAAGCGCTGCCTTCTACCCCTACCAGACTGAATTCATCCAGGGCAACCTTAACTTTAGGGGTGAAGCTCTCCAGATCGGGACTCAGCACCTCCTTTTTAAAAGCCGGGAGATTTTCCAGTTTATAATTGAGTTCCAGCTCAGAATTGCTTATTTCCACCCCGAGCGAATCCAGATTACTTTCCTGATATCGCACCGGAATGCCTGCCTCGCTTTTCAGCTGGTATGATGAATTTTCCACACTGACATAATAGCCGGGAACTGGATCCCAGGGATTGACAAAGATGGTTGTAGCGCTTTCCACCTCACTGGTATAGACTACAGTATAGGGATAATCCCGCGGGATATATTCGTAATAACGAAGACGGTTATCGGTAATAAGATTTGAACCCGGAAGGCTTCTGTCAACAAAATCCTTCTTCTTCACCTTCTTTAACTGATTCCCCAGCTGGTCGTAGAAGATGGCTTCCTGTTCCTTAATTTTGGTAACCTCATCGTAAATTTCCCAGGTCCTTGCCACTCCGTTGCCATATTCATTCAATACAGTGACCACTCTTTTTATTCGAATTGTCATCTGATCGACTGCCCCAATCTCCACTTCCACCTGTTCATTACGAATAATGGCATTGGCATTCTCACTAAGCCCCTCGGGCAGCAGCAAAGCCTGATACTCGAAATCCTGGGAAGAGGCACTTAAAGGCGCAAGAAATAAAACGAGAATAAGCAAGGCTCGTAACATGGGGGGAATTATTGCAGGTTAACTTCTGCAATATAAAAATTTTAATCTTTTTTTAACTTCTATTCTTTGAATCCATCATGATTGTAACAGGACCATCATTGATAAGGGCCACTTTCATGTCTGCTCCAAATTCCCCGGTGCCTACTTTTCTTCCCAATTCTTTTTCGAGGAAGCCCACAAACTGTTCGTAGAGTGGGATGGCGGTTTCCGGGCGGGCAGCCTTGATATAGCTGGGCCTGTTGCCCTTTTTGGTATTGGCGTAAAGGGTGAACTGGCTGACGACTATGGCATCGCCTTCGACGTCCAGAAGAGATAAATTCATAACCCCATCTTCATCATTAAAAATGCGGAGTCGGGAAATTTTTCCGCAGAGCCAGGCTATGTCTTCCCGGGAATCTTCCTCCTCTATCCCGAGCAGGACCAAAACTCCCTTTCCTATTTCTGCTTTCATTTTATGGTCTATCGTAACCGAGGCTTCGGATACGCGCTGTATTACAACTCTCATTCCTGTGGGTAATTATCAATTCGATAATGCTGGTCTTCCTCCCCCTGCAGGATCTGCAGATAGCTTTTATAGCGGGACCAGGCGATTTCCCCTTCCTCCAGAGCTTCCTTGACGGCGCATTGTGGTTCGTCGATGTGGAGGCAGTTATTGAATTTACAGTCCTGCTTCCTTTCAAAGAACTCAGGAAAATAATCAGAAAGTTCCTCCTTCTCCATATCTACAACCCCAAACCCTTTTATCCCGGGAGTATCGATGATACGGGCATCAAAGCTGAGATCAAACATCTCCGCAAAGGTGGTGGTATGCTGCCCCTGCTTATGCTGCTCAGATATCTTGGAGGTTTTCAGGTCCAGAGTTGGCTCGATGGCATTTACAAGGGTTGATTTCCCGGTTCCACTGTGCCCGGAGATCATGCTCGTTTTTCCCATCATTATCTCCTTTACCTGCTCCACATTCTTTCCGGTTTTCGCAGAAATCCCGATACACTGATACCCGATCTTCCGATAGAGCGCTGCCAGATATTTCACATCCACCAGCTCGTCCTCATTATAGGTGTCTACCTTGTTGAAGAGCAGTACTGCGTTGATGCCATAGGCTTCCGCGGTGACGAGGAACCTGTCGATGAAGGTGGTAAAGGTTGGCGGGTTATTCAGGGTGATCAGCAAAAAAACCACATCAATATTCGATGCAATTATATGCGTCTGTTTTGAGAGGTTTACCGACCTGCGGATGATATAATTGTCCCGGTCATAAATCCTGTTGATCACCCCTTCACTTTCTCCTCCCTTTTCATCGGGGGAGAATTCCACCCTGTCTCCCACGGCAACAGGATTGGTGCTTTTAATGCCCTTGATCCTGAATTTTCCCTTGATACGGCAGTTGTAAAACTGTCCTTCTTCTGATTTTACCAGATACCAGCTTCCCGTGGATTTATAAACAGTTCCCGTCATCCTACAAAAGTGCGAAAACTTATGTTTATTCGCTAATAACTTTTTTCTGGTGGTTGATGGATTCCTGGTGAATAGCCTTGAAAATACTCTCTACAAAATCCTGGCTAAGACCATTTTCCTCACCTTCCTTCGTCATTTTGTTCAGAATCTCATCCCAACGCTGACTTTGAAGAATTGCCACGTTCTGTGACTTTTTCACCTTCCCTATTTCATCGGAAATCTTCATCCTGCGGGAAAGGATGTTCAGTAATTGGGTATCGGCAATATCTATTTTTGCGCGTAAACCATTCAGTTTATTCAGGTAGTCCTGACTTTCAGAGGCTTCCTTTCGTATTTTCAGGTCGTGCATGATCTGTATCAGGGTTTCCGGCGTCACCTGTTGACTGGCATCACTCCAGGCGTTGTCAGGATCGTGATGGGTTTCCACCATCAACCCGTCATAGTTCAGATCAAGAGCTGTCTGGCAAAGGTCAAAGATATTGTCGCGTCTTCCTGAAATATGGGAAGGGTCCAGGATAATAGGCAGGTCGGGGAACTGTCGCTGCAGGTCAATGGGAATCTGCCATTCCGGATTGTTTCTGTATTTGGATTTTTCATACGAAGAGAAACCACGGTGGATGACCCCCAGTTTTTTGATGTCCATGGAGTGTAAGCGCTCCACCGCCCCAAGCCATAGCGCCAGATCCGGGTTAACAGGGTTTTTCACCAACACTATTTTATCAGTTCCTTTTAAGGCCTCCGCAATTTCCTGTACTATGAATGGGGAAACTGTACTTCTGGCTCCTATCCACAGCAGGTCCACATCGTGCGCCAGGGCCAGCTCCACATGCTGCGGATTGGCAACCTCGGTAGATATCATCATTCCTGTTTCCTGCTTAGCTCTCTGTAGCCAATTTAATCCTTCGGCTCCTACTCCTTCAAAATTCCCGGGACGGGTTCTTGGTTTCCAGATCCCCGCGCGCAGGATAGTGGCGTCGCTGTCTTTCAACTGATGAGCGATGGTAAGTACCTGTTCTTCAGTTTCGGCACTACAGGGCCCGGCAATTACTAATGGGTGATTTAATCCGAAGGCATTTAGCCAGGTTCCTAATTCTTTTGAGTTTTCCATTTTTGTTTATGATCTTAAATTATTCCGTTTAATACTTTTTTGATATGATTGGTCTGTTCCATTTCCCTGAATATCTCAGGATAGTTTTCATTTTCCAGCAGGCTTTTGAATCCCGTCAGGTTTTGGATGTATTCCGTTAGCGTTTCCAGCACGTTATCCTTATTCTGTTCAAAAATAGGAGCCCACATGGCAGGCGAACTTTTGGCCAGGCGAACCGTGGAAGCAAATCCACTTCCTGCTAGGTCAAAGATGTCCCGTTCATTCTTTTCCTTTTCAAGAACCGTCTTCCCCAGCATAAAGGCGCTGATGTGTGAGAGATGAGATACATAGGCAATATGCCGGTCGTGCGCCTGAGGGTTCATATACCTGATTCTCATCCCCATATTCCTGAAAATTTCCAGTGCTTTTTCCTGAAGCTGAAAGGCAGTTTTTTCCACCTCGCAGATTATTGTTGTTTTCCCTTCGAACAAGCCGTGAAAAGCAGCCTCAGGACCCGAGAATTCAGTCCCTGCAATGGGATGGGCTGCCAGAAAATTTCTTCTTCGCGGATGGTTTTCCACCGCGGCACAGATACTTTGCTTGGTCGACCCCATGTCTATAACCAAAGATTTTTCATGAACCAGATCCAGAACTTCCTCCAGTACTTTTGGCGCAGCATTTACGGGAACGGCGATAATTACAAGGTCGGCATCCCTCACCTCCCCTAGTTCTGCTGCCTCATCTATGACTCCAAGGTTTTTTGCCTTCTCCAGATGATCTTTCCGGGCGTCAATCCCATAGATCTTTACCTGGGGTTCGTTCTTCTTCAAACCCAACGCAAAAGATCCACCTATAAGTCCAACTCCAATGATGCAAACCTTCATTGCTCGACTCTTTTTAAAGCTTTTTCTATTACATCGGCGTCGGCACAAAGGGAAAATCGGATATAACCCTCTCCCTGGCTGCCGAAAATAAAGCCGGGAGCAACAAAGATGCTGTATTGGTGCAGCAGCTTTTCAACCAGACCTTCTGAAGTTTCCCCCTCCGGGACCTTCGCCCAGATGAACATTCCCGCCTGGTCCCTTGAGGGAACACAATTTAGTGCTTTGGCCAGGGCAAGTATTTTTTCTTTTCTGTTCTGGTAGATCTCATTCTGGGTCTTGAACCAGGTCTTTGACAATTTTAGTGCGGCAATGGCCCCGATCTGCAAAGGGTAGAACATTCCGCTGTCCATATTGGATTTCACCTTTAACACTGTACTCAGATGTTCCTGACTCCCACAGAGCATCCCGACCCTCCAGCCTGACATGTTGAAGGTCTTGCTGAGGGAATTCAGTTCCATGGCAACATCCAAGGCCCCGGGAACAGCCAGGATACTCAGCTGGTTATCGTTCAGGATGAAACTGTAGGGGTTGTCATTAACAATCAGGATATCGTGTTTCTTTCCGAATTCCACCAGGTCCACAAAAAGCTTTTCCGTCGCAGAAGCCCCTGTAGGCATATGGGGGTAATTCACCCACATGATCTTTACTTTTGAAAGATCCTCCTCTTCCAGCGCCTGCAGATCGGGCAGCCAGTTATTATCCTCAGAAAGATCGTATAACAGAGGTTTTGCACCCAGCATTTCGGTCACGGATTTATAAGTTGGATATCCCGGATTTGGGATTAGCACCTGGTCCCCATGATTCAAAAAAGCCATGGAAATGTGCAGGATGCCTTCCTTGCTCCCCATTAAAGGAAGAACTTCTGATTCCCCAAGTTCCACAGAATAATGCTGGGCATAAAATTCCTGGATGGCCTGCCTGAATTTCAATTGCCCCTTATATGGCTGATATTGATGTGCCCCCACATCCCCAAGGGCTGCGTTTAAAGCCATTACCACCGATTCGGGTGGCGCAAGATCGGGGCTGCCAATTCCAAGATTGATGATCTCTTTTCCACCTGCCTCCAGGGCGCGTACCTCTTCAAGTTTTTTCGAAAAGTAGTACTCATTGATCTGTGTGAGTCTTTCTGCCTGTATCATTTTCTGTTGTTTTTGTATTCTCCTAATATTTTCAGTTCTTCCGTAAGCACCTTTACGATTCCCATTGCTTTTTGATACTCCTCATATTTATTGAAGGTTACATCTACGAAAAAGGAATACTTCCAGGGAGTTTCCACTATGGGTAAGGATTGTATCTTGGAAAGGTTAAGGTTGCAGTCATTGAGGATGTTCAGGACAGAGGCAAGGCTTCCGTGATGATCATCAAGTTCAAATTTCAGGGAGGCTTTGTTCACCTTATCGGGAGCTGCACCGTTTTTTCCAACATTGAGGATAAGAAAGCGGGTAGCGTTGTTTTTCATACTGTGGATTCCCGAGGAAAGGATTTCTAGCCCGAACAAATCTGCTGCTACTGTCCCTGCGATAGCTGCCATGCCTAAGGATCTTTTTTCAGAAATCTTTCTCGCCGCCTCTGCAGTATCAGAGGTTTCAATCAATTTCATTTCAGGAAAATCCTCAAAGAAATTCTTGCACTGCAGCAATGCGATGGGATGCGAGTACACTTCAGTTATATCCTCCAGTTTCTGTCCGGGAACCGCCATCAGATCCATATGAATGGGAATGTAATGTTCCCCGGTGATGCGGATATTATTTTCATCGATCAGGGCAAAATTCGGGAGAATGGAACCAGCCGTGGAATTTTCTATTGCCATAACGGCCGAAGTGGAGCTCCCCGAAAGCAGACTGTCAATTACCCCTTTAAAGGTCCTGCATTCGTCCACCAGAATATCACGCCCGAAACATTCCTGGGCTACCTGATAATGGAACGAGCCTTTAATTCCCTGAATTGCGATTTTTTCTTCCATTGGTTTTACTGCAAAAAAAAATCCCGATGCGGACATCGGGATTTCGTTCTATAATTTTAATTTAATTACATGGCGCTCCCGATCTTATCTCCGTAATAGAAATAAAAATAAAAAGAAGCGTTCCAGGTAGAAAAATTGTTCATTCGTTGTTTTGTATATGGCTAATGTAGTATTTAATTTTAAAGAAAAAGAAAAGTTTTTACAAAAATTAACGAGAACGTTTTCGGGAAAAGAGTCCTGAAAGAGCTCTGTCAAAGATTTTTCTGCTCTTTGTATATTTAAAAACCTCCAAGAAACTTTCCAAACCTGTCAGGGCTTGGCGGATTCTTCTTATTTTTGAAAAAACCGATGCTATGTCTATTTCCGTCAAAGGAATTTCCAAATATTACGGCAGCCAGAAGGCTCTTGACAATGTTGACTTTTCCATTAAAAAAGGTGAAATCGTGGGATTTCTTGGTCCGAACGGGGCAGGAAAATCCACATTGATGAAGATCCTTACCGGCTACCTCAAACCTTCAGAAGGGAACGCCACAGTAAATGAATTTTTGGTGGAAGAAGAAACCCTGGAGGCTCAGAAAAGTGTCGGCTATCTTCCCGAACACAATTCCCTGTACACGGAAATGTATGTTCGAGAATATCTTGGCTTTAACGCATCCATCTATAAGGTGGACAAATCTCGCATCGAAGAAGTAATTACTCAAACAGGCCTGGCTCCTGAAGCCAATAAAAGGATCCATCAGCTTTCCAAAGGTTACCGACAGAGAGTAGGCCTGGCGAATGCCTTACTACACGACCCCCAGGTCCTGATCCTGGATGAACCCACCACTGGCCTTGACCCGAATCAACTGGTGGAAATAAGGGAGCTGATAAAAAAAGCCGGAAAAGAAAAAACCATCTTCCTCTCCACTCATATCATGCGGGAGGTGGAGGCCCTCTGCGAGCGGGTGATCATCATCAACAAAGGAAAAATAGTGGCCGATAAAAAGCTCTCGGATCTAAGGGATGACAAGCAGCAAATAATCGAAGTGGAGTTTGACTACCGGGTGGAAGAAATAGCGCTGCAGCGCCTGCCTCATCTGGTTTCCGTCATCAATATCATTGGGTTTGTTTATGAACTCTCTTTCGAAAACAAGGAGGACATGAGAGCAGTGGTATTCGATTTTGCCCATGATAATGGCCTGAAGATCTTACAGCTGAACAGGAAGAATAAAAATCTGGAGAACCTGTTTTCAGAACTTACGCTGCCAGAGAGGGCTGCAACCTAATTTAAAAGTAATTCGGTTATTCGAATATTAAACTCCCGGTATAAAAGGTTTCTATATCCACAACCGGTGGCCGGTTGACTGAAATCACATCCCCGGTGCTCCTGATCTCTCCTTTTAGCACCTGCTGCGGATTTACGATCAGTTTATTTGTTCCCCGATGCTGGATCTCCACGGTTTGGGCAATGAGGTCGGCAGCCTCCAGACGACCATCCCCAGCAGCAAAATAAGCATCAAGGTAGCCTGTACTGCCGGATAGGAAAAAATGCGAATAGTTGTCACTGGTGATCCTTATACTCTCGGACACCAGATTAAGCTTAAAATCCCCGATCGTATAGATCTCCGAAATATTCTCCTGGTCGTAGGCCCTCAGCCAGATCTCGGGAAAATGGAGTTCCCCAATCCCTTCTATTGCATTGTTCCCGGCGTTCTGAAGCCAGCTAAGATCAGGTACGGTAACATAGACTTTTGTCACATTATAATCCCTGAACAGGTTACAGCCATTGGAATTCCTAAGACTCAGTCTTCCATCCTCCACCTCAGCACTTATCTCCCCAATCAGGTTTTTCCCTGATTCTATAATAACCTTTTGTTCCTCCCCTTGCCGGATGAAAAGCTTTATTCCCTTGTATACTATGAGTTCATGAAAAGGCTCCACCTTCACTTCCTGAGAGACCATATCTCCAACTGTCTGAAAACAATCAGGTGCATCCTCTTTGTCACAGGCCACGAAAAAAAATCCCAGTAATGCCAAATAGAACAATTTCCTCATAACCTGTATCCAATTGAGAATTCCACGGCTTCCGCGTTGGCCCAATGGGAGCGCACTGTCACCGAACCGAAAAGATCTTTGTAAATACTGCGCTGTAGGCCAATCCTGTTGTATACCCTTTCGACGTAATTATCATACGGATAATACACGTAATATCCCAGATGGGTGATCAGCGAAAGCTTCCTGAAAGTGAGCTGATGTCCAAGGAAAATCCCCAGCCTCTTTGCGTCCTCATTTCCTTCAGTCTCTCCAAAAGGAAAGGTAACCGACTGATAGTAGATAAATTCCTCCAACGCTCTTGACAAAAAGAATTCAGCACCCCCCTGGAAAGTGCTCTTCCTGTTGATCCTTTTATCTGCATAGGCAGACAGTGTTAAAAAAGGATAGGATTCTGAACCAATGATCCCAATGGTATTGAAGCCCCCGCGCAAGACAAAATTGTAACGCAAAGGTTCTGAATAGTCTTCCTTTTCTGCGGGTATGTAAGTTCTCTCCATCTCAGAATTGAACAGGTAATTCAGCCCTGCGTTGAAAGCAATGGTATTGGTGCTGTTATTGGGGGATTTAAAATCCGCATTTGAATAATGTACCAGTGAAAATCCTGCCTGAAACCCAATTCCCCCAAAGAGGTTCTCCTTTATAAAATTCCCGCTGAAAAAGGTGGAACTAAGGATCCTGGAGCCATAGGCATTATTAATATAGTTCTCATCCGGATGATAAGGATTGGTCGCATAGGCCAGGCCCTGCCCCACTTTTAATTTGAGATTTCTATTGAGAAAATAGAATCCCAGATGAGCATAGAGGCCATAATTTTCTCCTAAATAAGTGTTCTTCAGATCCTGATAGCTGAAGGTATAGCCGACATCAGGGTAATTATATCGCGCTTCCCAGGCGTCTTCGCCAAAGGTTTTTTTATTCAGACTCAGCAACAGGCCTTCCGGATGATGGGTAATAAGATGCCCGATATGAGGATTGTGCTCCAGAATATTACCGTAGAAATAATTTGCTTCAAGAGAATAGGAATTCTTTTCCTGGGCAGAAAGCAGCGTAAAGGATAAAAAAAACAGGGAGCACAAAAAATACTTCATACCGCCCAAAGGTAGCTTAAATATTAAAAAACAGCGGCGGCAATTTCCCTGATATTATGGCTTTTCCCCATTGAATAATAGTGTAGCACCGGCACCCCCGCAGCAATTAATTCCCGGCTCTGCTCGATGCCCCATTCTATACCCACCTGCCTGACAGCCTCGTTATTCCTGCATTTTTCCACCTCATGCACCAGAGCATCGGGTAGATCGACATGAAAGCGATGAGGAATGGTGCTTAACTGGTTTTTGGATGCCAGAGGCTTTAATCCTGGAATAATGGGAATTGTGATACCCCTTTCCCGGCACTTTTCCACAAATTCAAAAAACTTCTGGTTATCAAAAAACATCTGGGTCACCACATATTCTGCTCCGGCTGCCACCTTGGCTTTTAATCTTTCGATATCTTTTTCGAGACTTGGGGCCTCCATATGTTTTTCAGGGTAACCCGCCACTCCTATACAAAAATCAGTCGCACAACCATCCTCCAGAGTTTCTTCCAGATATTTTCCCTGGTTCATTTCCCTGATCTGGGAGACAAGATCATTGGCAAAGAAATTCCCATTGACCTCCGGTTTAAAATACAATTCGCTCTTTACCATATCACCGCGGAGAGCCATCACATTTTTAATGCCCAGAAAGTTGAGATCTATTAAAAAATTCTCAGTGTCCTCCTTGTTAAATCCACCACATAGAATATGAGGCACGGCATCAATTCCGTATTTACTTTGTATCGCCGCACAGATACCTACAGTCCCGGGACGCTTCCGTACGATACGTTTTTCCAGAAGTCCATTTTCCTTTTCCTTATAGATGTATTCTTCCCTGTGATAGGTGACATCAATAAAAGGAGGCTTAAATTCCATGAGGGGGTCGATGCCGTCAAAAATGGATTGTACATGTTGCCCTTTGAGCGGGGGCAGAATTTCAAAAGAGAAGAGGGTTTTACCTTTGGCGGCTTCTATATGTTCGGTTACTTTCATTGAATTTGTCAGCACTATGTATTTTTAATTGGAATTTGGATTTTGGAATTTGTAATTTGTAATTTTATTATTGGAATTTCCCCCTCAATTGTCAGCTATACTTGGACTTAACCAG
>CAMPJY010000051.1 GCA_946887025.1 uncultured Salinimicrobium sp. | reverse complement strand
ATGAAAAGGACCGCACCACCTACGCCAGGGAATACGGCGAGCCGGTGGTGATGCTGGATATTAAAAAACGCGCCGGGAAAAACATGATCGAGGCGGTGGACAAGATCAAGGAACTTATTAAAATTGAGCAGGAAGAAAACCTGCCTGAAGATTTACACATCTCCCTCACCAACGACCTGTCCACCAATACGGAAAGCCAGGTGGACGATCTGGTGAACAATATCATTTTCGGGGTACTGCTTGTGGTGCTGGTACTGATGTTCTTCCTCGGTTTCAGGAACGCTCTTTTCGTCGGACTCGCAATCCCCCTTTCGATGTTCCTTTCCTTCATAATTCTTTCGAGTATGGGGGTTACCCTGAATACCATGGTGCTGTTCGCCCTGGTCATGGGACTGGGGATGCTGGTGGATAACGGTATCGTGGTGGTAGAAAACGTGTATACACTGATGAGTCAGGGGATGTCGCGAGTAGATGCCGCAAAACAAGGTTTGGGAGAAATTGCCTGGCCCATTATCGCTTCAACGGCAACTACGCTCGCAGCCTTTTTCCCATTGGGACTCTGGCCCGGGACCATAGGTCAGTTCATGATGATCTTCCCTGTCACCCTTTCCATCGTTTTGGGATCCTCGCTATTTGTAGCCCTGATCATCAACTCCATGCTTACCTCGCAGTTCATGGAAACTGAGGAAAAGGAATTTACCAAAAAGAAACTCATCAAACTCAGCGGGATCATGGGAGGTCTTGGACTCCTGTTATTGGTTGCAGGATTTCTGATGCCTTCAGGGGCGCTTAGAGGGATTGGGAACCTGCTTATCCTTTTTGGTATCCTGCTCTGGGTTTACAAATATTTCCTTGCCAACAGGGTACATTATTTCCAGTATACCGCCCTTCAAAAACTGGAGAATTCATATGAAAGATTCCTGAAGTACGCACTCCGGGGAAGGAAGGCCTATGCATTTTTCTTCGGTACCCTGGCCCTGCTGATCTTTTCATTTATTCTAGTTGGGATCGTGCAGCCCAATGTGCTGTTCTTTCCCGAGAATCAGCCTAACCAGATCATCACCTATATAGAATATCCTGAAGGTACCGCTATTGAAAAGACCAATGCGCTCACCAAAAAAGTAGAGCAGAGGATCTTTGAAACCATTGAGAAATATGAGGATGAGGATGGCTATAATTATATGGTGGAATCGGCTATTTCCCAGGTGGGGGAAGGTGCAGGGAATCCATATACCGATGGCGGGGCGCAGAATGAGATGCCGCACAAGGGAAAAGTCACCCTATCCATGCGCGAGTTCAACGAACGCCGTGGAGTGAGGAGCAGCGACGTACTTTCTGAGGTGCGGGAAGCTGTCCAGGGTTTCCCGGGGGCTTCCATAGTTGTGGAAAAAGATCCCGCAGGTCCTCCTACGGGTTACCCCATTAATATAGAGATCAAGGGAGAGGATTATGACCAGATGCTGATAGAGGCTGAAAATATCCGATCCTTCATCCAGAGAAGGAATATTGCGGGAATTGAAGAACTGAAAATTGATATCAATAAAAATAAACCGGAACTGGAGGTTCGGGTAAACCGCAGAAAAGCGGGCCAGCTCGGTGTTACCACCTCCCAGGTGGGACAGACCCTGAGACGTTCAATTTTTGGGGAAGAAGTCTCCACCTATAAAAAGGGGGACAATGATTACGAAGTTGTGGTGCGACTGGACGACGAGGCGCGCTACAATGAGAACCTGCTGTTTAACCAACCCATCACCTTCAGGGACCAGAATACCGGAGAGATCATTCAGGTGCCAATTTCTTCTATAGTAGAGACTGAGGCCACCTCCACTTTCAATTCCATAAAACGCGCCGACCTGAAGCGGGTGATCACCATTTACTCCAATGTCCTGGACGGTTATAACGGAAATGCGATTGTGGAACAGCTCAAGACAGAACTGAACAATTACGAACTGCCTGATGATATTCAGCTGGAGTTTACCGGGGAGCAGGAGGAGCAGCAAAAAAATATGAGTTTCCTGCTGAAGGCTTTACTGATAGCCGTTGGGGGGATCCTATTGATCCTGGTGGCGCAGTTTAATTCCATTTCAAGACCCATTATCATCATCATGGCAGTTTTCCTCAGCCTTGCGGGGGTATTTCTTGGGATGGTGGTCTTTCAGATGGATTTCATCATCATCATGACCATGATGGGAATTATTTCCCTGGCGGGAATCGTGGTAAATAACGCCATTGTGCTGGTGGATTATACTGAGATACTGATAGACCGTAAGCGGAAAGAACTGCAGTTGGCGGAAAATGCTTTGCTCAGCAAGCAGGAGTATTTCGAGATCATAGTGGCGGGAGGAAGGTCAAGGCTGCGTCCTGTGCTGCTTACCGCCATTACGACGGTTCTGGGACTAATCCCTTTGGCAATTGGCTTCAACATCAATTTCTTCACCTTGTTCACCGATTACGACGCCAATATCTTCCTGGGGGGGGATAACGTGATCTTTTGGGGACCACTGGCATGGACGGTGATCTTTGGTTTGACCTTCGCCACCTTCCTCACTCTGGTACTGGTACCAGTGATGTATTACCTGGTGAGCAGGGCTAAGGTAAGAATAGCCAATAGGAGAAGGAAATAGCTTTCCAGCAGCAAATTTTTGTAAAAAGCCCGCCCATTTTTCTACCGGCGGGCTCTTTTATACCTGAATTTTAAGGTTTTTTTAAATATCCGGCTTATGGCAGAGTGTTTGCACAACTTAGGCAGAAGTTCATATTTTTATTAATTAAAAACCAAAGAATGGATACTGTATTAACCATTGAGCAGCGCAATAAAGTGCTGTTATCGATGGCCAGACTTGTAGAAAACGAAAAAGAAACGATTTTAAAAGCAAATAAGATCGACCTTGATAACTATTCAGGAGACGATCTCGCCATGGAAGACAGGCTGAAAGTGGATGACTCCAAAATTGAAGGGATGGTCCACTCCTTAAAACACCTCGCCTCCCAGGAAGACCCGGTAGGTGTGGAAAGATTTAATTTTACCCACGAAAACGGGATGAAGGTATACAACCGCACCGCTTCCTTCGGAACCATCCTAATCATTTATGAATCCCGACCCGACGTAACCGTAGAGGCTGCAGGGATCGCCTTTAAATCAGGAAACAAAATCCTTTTAAAGGGAGGAAAGGAATCCCTGAACTCCAACCTCCAGATCGTGGAGCTCTGGCATCAGGCCCTGAAAGAACACGGAATTTCCACAGACTGGGTGGAATACCTGAATTATGATAGAAAACAGACCCAGGCTTTCCTCGAAAATCCGACTCAAAAGGTGGACCTGGTAGTTCCCAGAGGCGGAGAAAAACTGATCGCCTTTGTCAAGCAGAACTCCTCCTGCCCCGTGATTGTCAGTGGGAGAGGAAATAATTTTGTCTATGTACATGAGGATGCGGATACCGGTCTGGCCCTTGAGGTGATCCTCAATGCCAAGACCACCAAGATCTCTGCCTGTAACGCAGTCGACAAGATCCTCATAGATTCAAGACTTTCCAATAAAAAAGCCTTTATCGATGAGCTGCATGACAAACTTTCAGCCCATAACATTGAAATATTGGCAGACGACAGCCTGCAGAATCGGCAGGATGTAAAACAGATTGATACTGAGGATACCTGGTATGAGGAATTCCTGGACTATAAAGCTCTCATTGGGATGGTTGATTCTCAGGAAGAAGCCGTTGCCAAAATAAACAAATATTCCGGCGGGCACTCCTCCTCCATTATTTCAAAAGATGAGGAAGCAGCCAAGGAATTTATGCAGACTGTTGACAACGCAGCCGTGTACCATAACGCCTCCACCAGGTTTACCGATGGCGGGCAACTGGGACTCGGAGGAGAGCTTGCCATCAGCACCGATAAACTTCACCAGCGCGGACCTATAGGACTGCAACACCTGGTGACCAATAAATGGTACATCCATGGAAATGGACAGATCAGATAAATTTTTGAAAACAAAAACAACAGATTTGAACACCAAAATCCAAGAAATGACCGATACCAAAAAGAAAAAGAGAATTTTACTGAAACTCGGATCCAATACCCTGACCCGGGAAACCGATCAGATATCCAGGGGAAAGATCGAAGATATTGCCCGGCAGATCGCGCTTTTAAAGGATGAATATGAGTTTGTTCTAATAAGCTCGGGAGCTGTCGCGGTAGCCAAACAGTTCGTGAACCTCGAAAACGGCGGGGAAAACATAGATGTGAAACAGGCCCTGGCGTCCATTGGGCAGCCTCACCTGATGCGAATCTTTCAGGAGAGCTTCAGGGAATTGGGACTGTTGACTTCCCAGTGCCTGCTCTCTCCCAATGATTTTGACAGGGAAGATTCCAGAAAAAACATCATCAATACGGTGAATGTACTGGTGGAGAACAATTATATCCCCATCATCAACGAAAATGATACCTCCTCCACGGAAGCCATTCAGTTTGGGGATAATGATAACCTTGCCGCTCAAACGGCTGCGCTGCTGGATGTGGATCTGCTGATTTTGGCAACCAATACCCACGGGGTCTATACCAAGACTTCCATTACTGCCGAAAAGCCTGAGACTATCCGCAGGGTAAATGACCTGAGGGAACTCGAGCGGGAGGTAATGTCAGAGACCAAATCGGCTCACGGGACAGGTGGGATGCGTTCCAAGGTTTCAGCCGCAGCCATCACCCAGAAGGCCAAGATCGAGACCTGGATCGTAAATGGACTCGATGATAATTTCATGCTGAATGCCATTGAGGATACCGTTCATTTTACCAGGATCCATCATGAAGAGGAAACCGTTTAAAGTTTCCAAAACCATATAAGTTTTTCCATAATACATCCAGGGCAATCGCTCTGGATGTTTTTTTATAACCTCCCCTGAATAAACTTTTCCAAACTTTGGACCTTTGGAAAAGTCGGTACGCATTTTTCTTCTTATTTTTGCCCCTCATTAAACAGCAATAAAAATGTACAGAAGCCATTCCTGTGGAGAATTACGAATTGAGGATGTAAATAAGGAGGTTACGCTTTCCGGATGGGTGCAGAAGATCCGCGACAAAGGCTTTATGGCCTGGGTCGATCTGCGGGACCGATATGGGGTTACCCAGCTTATTTTTGACGAACAGCGCACTCCAAGGGAAATGATGGATAAAGCCACCCAGCTGGGCCGCGAATTCGTGATTCAGGTGAAGGGGACGGTGATTGAAAGGGAATCTAAAAACCCTAACATGCCCACCGGAAATATTGAGATCCTGGTTTCTGAACTGAATATCCTGAATGCTTCTGAAGTTCCCCCATTCACTATTGAAGATGAGACCGACGGCGGGGAAGACATCCGGATGAAATACCGCTACCTCGACATCCGCAGGAATCCGGTGAAGCAGAACCTGATGTTCCGCCACAAGGTAGGGATGAAGGTGCGAAATTACCTTTCTGACAAAGGCTTTGTGGAGGTTGAGACTCCGTATTTAATAAAATCCACTCCCGAAGGTGCCCGTGATTTCGTGGTGCCAAGCCGGATGAACGAAGGCCAGTTCTATGCCCTTCCGCAATCGCCACAGACCTTCAAGCAGCTGCTGATGGTCGGTGGCATGGATAAATATTTCCAGATCGTCAAATGTTTCCGAGATGAAGACCTGCGGGCTGACCGCCAGCCGGAATTCACCCAGATAGACTGCGAAATGGCTTTTGTGGAGCAGGAAGATATCCTGAATACTTTTGAAGGGCTTACCCGTCATCTGCTTAAAGAGATAAAAGGCGTAACTGTCGAGGATTTCCCAAGAATGACTTACGCGGAGGCGATGAAAAAATACGGGAATGATAAACCTGATATCCGTTTTGGAATGGAATTCGGGGAACTGAACGAGCTTGCAAAGAACAAAGGCTTCAATGTTTTCGACCAGCAGGAGCTTATAGTCGGGATTGCAGTTCCCGGAGCCGCTTCTTTTACAAGAAAAGAAATAGATGCGCTGATCGACTGGGTAAAACGTCCACAGATCGGAGCGAACGGATTGGTTTGGGCAAAATATAACGAGGACGGAAGCCTGAAATCTTCGGTAGATAAATTCTTTTCAGAAGAAGACCTGAAAGTCTGGGCTGAAGCCACGGGTGCTACGGCCGGGGACCTGATCCTGGTAATGGCAGGTGATACCAACAAAACCAGAACCCAATTAAGCGCCCTAAGGATGCACCTCGCAAATCAGCTTGGATTAAGGAATGCTGACGAATTTGCGCCCCTGTGGGTCGTCGATTTCCCATTATTGGAATGGGATGAGGAAACCGGCCGCTATCACGCCATGCACCACCCATTTACTTCCCCGAAACCGGAGGATTTTGAATTGTTGAACACCAATCCAGGAGAAGTACGTGCTAATGCATACGACCTTGTCCTCAACGGAAACGAGATCGGCGGAGGCTCCATCAGGATCCACGACAAGGCCACGCAGGCGATGATGTTCGATTACCTCGGATTTACGCCTGAAGAAGCAAAAGCCCAATTCGGATTCCTGATGGACGCTTTCCAGTACGGCGCCCCTCCACACGGGGGAATCGCATTCGGATTCGACAGACTAACAGCCATTCTCGGAGGTCATGAAACCATCCGTGATTATATTGCTTTCCCTAAGAACAACGCAGGCCGCGATGTGATGATCGATGCCCCTGCCCCACTGGATAAAGCGCAGTTGGAGGAACTTCATCTGAAAGTGGATATAAAATCATAAAGACCTTAAAATCCTGCTGAATGGCAGGATTTTTTTATATTCAGCCTTTAAATCAGTGATTTTCAATGCCCGATAATCCAAACTCTTTGATCAACAGGTTTCAGCGGTGGAAGACAGAACATCTCTCCCATCAGCAATTCCTGATGATCCTCAGTTCCATTATTGGATTCGCGGCGGGTCTGGGGGCGGTGGCAATAAAAAACCTCACCCATTTCATCCAGCACCTGATGGAGACGGAACTGATCATCAATTACCACCTCGCATTCTATTTCCTGTTCCCCCTGCTGGGCCTCACGATGGTGGTGCTGATCATAAAATATGTATTCAAAAGAAATATCGGGCACGGCATCCCGTCAACCCTGCATGCCATTTCCAAAAAGAAAGGCATCATGTCAAGGATGCAGATGTACGCTTCGCTGATAACTGCCCCAATCACTGTAGGGTTTGGAGGATCGGTTGGACTGGAGGGTCCTACGGTCGCCACGGGAGCTTCCATAGGTTCCAACATCTCGCGCCTTTTCCAGATGAATCAGGCGTCCCGGACCCTGCTGATAGGCTGTGCAGCTGCCGGAGCCATGTCCTCCATTTTTAAAGCCCCCATTGCAGCCATAGTTTTTGCCATTGAAGTGTTCAGTCTGGACCTCACCCTAATCTCCTTATTACCATTATTGCTGGCATCGGTTTCTGCTGTCCTTACTTCCTATTTTTTCTTTGGGTCCGATACCATCCTCCCTTTTACCCTGACCGACGAATTTGTAATAACTGAAGTGCCGTATTACATCCTGCTGGGAATCCTCGCTGCCCTCTGCTCCATCTATTTCACCAGAATGTACTTCAGGATAAACAGGTTTTTCAAAAAGTTCGCCTCTCCGTTTAAGCGACTCCTCATCGGGGGTACGGGCCTTGGGATCCTCATCTTCCTTATCCCTCCATTATACGGGGAAGGATATGATGTAATCAACAGCCTGCTGGAGGAGGATTACCTGAATGCGCTGGGAAATAACTATTTCAACGCCTACCTCGACAATATGTGGGTCGTGATCGCCCTTTTGGGTGGGCTGGTACTTTTTAAAATTATAGCCACCTCCTTAACCTTCAACGCCGGCGGGATTGGGGGTATCTTTGCACCCGTGCTCTTCATGGGCAGCACTATGGGCCACTGTTTCGCTTTACTACTGAATTACCTGGGCCTGACAAGGGACCCGCTTTCGGTGAGCAATTTCACCCTGGTAGGCATGACAGGCTTAATGGCCGGAGTGCTTCATGCCCCCCTTACGGCTATATTTCTTATTGCGGAACTGACTGCTGGCTATGAACTATTTATACCGCTTATGATCACCGCGGCGGTCTCTTATATGATCACCATCCAATTTGTCCCTCACTCGGTCTATACCATGGAGCTGGCTTCGCGGGGAGAATTACTCACCCATAATAAGGATCAGGCAGTACTGACGCTGATGGATATTGACCAGGTGATAGAAACAAATTTTGTTTCTCTAAAGGTAAAAATGACCCTCGGGGAAATTATTCAGGAGGGAGTGATGAAATCCTCAAGAAATATTTTTCCTGTGGTGGATGATGACAATATATTCATGGGGGTGATCCTGATGGACGACCTCAGGCCCATCATGTTCGACAAGAGCCTCTATGACAACATAAAAGCCAATGAGGTAATGCAGGCCGCCCCAGAGATTATCGACATTCAGAAGGATAGCATGAAAAGCATCATGCGCAAATTCCAGGACAGCGATGCTTGGAACCTGCCCGTAGTAAGAGAGGAACGATATTTGGGGTTTATATCCAAATCCAAACTCCTCACTGCCTATAGACAGAAATTAATAGAAGTAACCGGACAAATATGAAAATAGTTTTATCAATATTGACAATTTTAATTGCGGCAGCTATCGGAGTAGGATATTATTACAGGCTGACAGACAACCTTATTCTGGGAGACAGGATTATAGGAATTGCCATTCTGGCCACTGCTTTCATCCTGCTTCCGCTTTTTCTTTACCACAGCTGGAAAGGAAAAAAACTGGAGGATTATACGCTTACAGATAAAAATATTAAAAAGATGAAGGAACGAAACAAAAAAAGGTGGGAATAATTTTTTTTAGAAATAAATAACATTTTCACTGATACGTGTTTAAATTAATATGCTAAGTTTGTATCAATATTAATTTTTTATTTTTACACAATGGAAGGTACAGTTAAATTTTTCAATGAGTCTAAAGGATACGGATTCATCACCAACGACGACACAGGAAGAGACATCTTCGTACACGTTACCGGTCTAAACGGTGAAACTATCAGTGAAGGTGACAAAGTTGAGTATGTTGAAGAAGAAGGAAGAAAAGGATTAACCGCAGCACAGGTGCGTGTTATCAATGGATAATAAAACATTCTAATTCAGTCTCGGGCGCCCTGCAATGCAGGGCGCTTTTTTTTTGGCCTGTTTCAAGGTTACCCAAAAGCCAGTGGGAATCTGCAAGGGGTCAGTTAAATCCAACTGTGAAATCGGATGCAGCAAAAGGAAAATATTCGTGAATTCGTGCCTTTACTCCCCTCTCCCCTGCAGTCCCTCCAGCATTTCCCGGGTCATACGGGCGAGGTCGAATTCATGTTGCCATCCCCAGTCAGCTCTTGCTTCTGAATCATCAATACTGGAAGGCCAGGAATCCGCAATAGCCTGTCGGAAATCGGGAGCATAGTCGATCTCAAATTCAGGAATTTCGGCTTTAATGGCTTCTGCCAGTATTTTTGGAGTAAAACTAAGAGCCGAAAGATTATATGAAGAGCGTACTTTAATTTTTTCATCTGTGACCTCCATAATGGAGATCGTGGCGCGGATGGCGTCATCCATGAACATCATGGGCAGGGCAGTATCTTCTTTTAAAAAGCAAGTATATTTTTTGTGCTTCAGCGCTTCATGATAGATCTCCACAGCATAATCCGTAGTTCCGCCGCCGGGAGGGGTTTTATAACTGATGAGGCCGGGGTAGCGGATGCTCCTCACGTCCACTCCATATTTTTTGTGGTAATATTCGCACCAGCGCTCACCCGCCTGTTTGCTGATCCCGTAAACTGTGGAAGGTTCCATAATCGTAGTCTGGGGCGTCAGGTCCTTGGGACTTGTACTTCCAAAAACGGCGATACTGGAGGGCCAGAAAACCTTGGAAATCTTCTTCTCCTTTGCGAGGTTCAGGACGTGAAACAGGGAATTCATGTTCAGCTCCCAGCCTTTCATGGGGAATTTTTCCGCCGTGGCACTCAACATGGCAGCCATTAGGTAAACTTCATCGATATTGTGCTGTACAACCAGATCTTCAATCTGGTTAAAATTGGTGGCATCTGCAATTTCAAAGGGCCCGGACTCCATCAGCTCCCGGTTCCCTTCCCTGATATCGCTGGCAATGACGTTGTCATTCCCCAGTTTTCTTCTCAGGGCCATGGTAAGTTCGGTTCCTATCTGCCCGCATGCGCCAATAATCAATATTTTTGATGTCATTTACCTAATTTTTGGATTGCAAAGGTATAGATTTCACAACGCCTGTAAAATATAGAATCCGTAAAATACAGGTGCATCCGGAAAAAAGCGTCGGGGCCTCATTTTGTTCCTGTTACTTTTGTAATATCTTTGACTCATGAAAAGAATTTCATTCTTTCTTCTCCTGGTCCTAGTTTTGGGCTGTGACGAAAAAAAACCGGTAGAAAAAGAGCAGGTTTCAGATTCCATGAGCCTCTCAGACACTCTTGAGGTCCAGACAAACCGAAGGGTGAGCCTGTTGCCCGAAGCTCAGGAAAAAGTGAGCAGCTGGCTCGAATACGCGACGGCACATAACCAGGTGGAGGATCTGAAGTCAGCCACAGGAAGAGACCTGGTTTCCAATTCGCAGCCCGTGGTGCAGATCATGGAAGCCCTCAACAACAGTCTGCCGGATTCACTTCAGGAGGCACCTGTGCTGGCAAGAACCACTGTTCTTGTGACCAAGGCCAACGTACTTAATCAGGTGGCTACCAAAAAAGATATCACGCCCAGCGAAGTTTTTGAGGCGGCAAACGATATCATCCTGGAATTCGACAATTTTAAACTTCAGCTGAACGAGCTTTACCTGAAAACCCCTGCAGATTTTGAACTGGAACTGGACCGTCAGTTTGAGGAAAGTCAGGATTCGCTGAAATCGGCAAGGGAAGCAGAAACTTCAATGCTCCCTGTGGTACAGGACAGCCTGCCAGGCATCCCCGAGTAAGAAGTGTAACAAAATTCCCGGAGCTTCGTCTTAGTGGAAACTAACAACCATGAAGACGCATCGCCTATACTTTCTCCTGTTGCTGGTATTTCAATCCTTTGTGGCTTCTGCCCAGGAAATATCAGCAAGGATATTAGATGAAAAAACCGGGGAACCCATTCCCTACGCGACCATCGTATACGCCGAAGAAAAAGGGGTCATCACTAATGAAGAAGGGCGTTTCAGTTTAATTTCCGAAGAACCATTGGAAAAGTTGAGCATTTCCTCCATGGGGTATGAAACCTATGAACTGGATGTCGCTGCAATTCAACCCGACATTTTTCTAAAACCCCTTAGTATCCAGCTTCAGGAAGTTTTCATTACGGACAAAAATCTTTCAGGAAAAGAAATTATTCAGAAGGTAAAGGAGAACCTGGCTTCCAATTATAATTTCGACCTTTCACAAAAACGTTTCTTTTTCAGGCAATCGGATGTAAATACGGTGAATCGTTTTGGGCTGGAGGTGGATGAGAGTACCATTGAAGGAATAGATCAGGACCTGCTGAACGAAATCTCCAGTAATATTCCCAAACTTACCGGCTCCTATAAAGAGGTTCTGGGTGATTTTTATGGGAATTACGAGCAGCAGAAGCTGCAGATCACTAAGGCTGCAAATCTTCACAATCCCAGCAGTTCTGAAAAGCTGGACGAGCTAACTGATGAACTGGAGCGGCTTTTCAGGGAAAACCTGAAGGAGCACTCCTACCTTAAGATCCGCTCCGGGATAGTGGGCGTAAAGGTTGATGCCGACGAGCTGGAGGATGATATAGTGGCAAAGGAGACGGCAGTTGAAAAAACCCAGGAAGAACTGGATAAAGAGCTAGTCGAGAAAAAACAACGGCTGCTTGAAAAGGTGAATTCTGAGGTTCAGCAATTGCTGGGAACCATGTTTTGGAAAGAGGATATCAGTCTGGACCTTTTTGAAAAAACCCGGAAATATAGGTTTGAAGTGGAAGGATTCACCAGACTTGACAATGAAATAGTATATATCATCAATTTTAAACCAAAAGGGGGAGCGGATTTCCGGGGAACCATTTATGTGAATGCCCAGGATTATGGGGTGCACCGACTGGATTATGAAAATGTAAAACCCCTGAGCCGGTTCAGATTGTTGGGAATCAGCACGGCCAAGGATGTTTATGGAGGAAAAATGATCTTCATTGGGGAGGAGCAGGGGAAATATCAGCCTAGTTATATAGAACAGAAGCGCGGGGAAAGTTTTGGACTGAAGAGACCTCTCACCATTATTGAGAAAAATAAGGTAGTGCCAGGCCGTAACAAACAGAATGAATTGGACCTTGACCTGGACCTGAGCTTCAGTCAGGTCAGCACCTATCAGTTTGTCATCTATGAATCCAGCCCGTTGGATCAGAATGCATTTGGAGCATTCCAGGAAACCAAAGAATTTGAACTGGCCACGTTTACCTCCTATAACCCGGATTACTGGACAGGCAGCAATATTATTGAACCCAATACCGCCATTCAGAAATTCACCGCCCTGGAAGGGAAGTGATTCTAATTAACCGGAGATAGCTCAAATAAGATCCGCTTCAAAAAGGCTGCAGAAATGCTTCTTGAGCTTTTCCTTCACTTCTTCCTCCGGAACACGGGCAACACCCAGTTCGACATGAAGGGAGGTGACGGTCTTTTCCCGGATGCCACAGGGGATAATATGATCAAAGTAGCCCAGATCAGAATTTACATTAAAGGCAAATCCATGCATGGTTACCCATCGGCTGGCACGTACTCCCATGGCGCAGATCTTGCGGGCAAAAGGGGTGCCGGCATCCAGCCATACTCCCGTCTCTCCTTCGCTACGGCCGGCCTGAATTCCGTATTCCTTAAGGGTAAGGATGACCATTTCTTCAAGTAATCGGAGGTATTTGTGGATATCGGAAAAGAAGTTTTCCAGGTCGAGAATGGGATAGCCGACAATCTGGCCCGGGCCGTGGTAGGTAATATCTCCTCCCCTGTTGATCTTATAGAAGCTGGCGTTTTTCTGTTTCAGCTGCTCTTCATTGATCAGGAGGTGGGAAAGGTCCCCACTTTTCCCAAGGGTGTACACGTGCGGGTGTTCCACGAACAGCAGGTGGTTGGATGTTTTTTCCTCTAGGTTCTCCCGGCGGTTCTTCATCTTTTGCTTCAGGATTCCGCGAAACAGACTTTCCTGATAGTCCCAGATGGCTTTATAATCCTTTAGTCCGAGGTCCTGAAAATGTATTGTCTTATTCAAAATTATTTTTTACTATACAGAGCTGACAGGTCATAAAAACCTGCTGGTTCTATTATTTCCCTTTATTCAGAATAATCAGGGCCGCGATCACTCCGGGAATCCAACCCATCAATGTGAGAATCAGGACAATGAGAATTGAGCCGCAACCGCGATCGATTACCGAAAGCGGCGGAAACAAAATGGCCAGCAAGACTCTCCATAAACTCATATCCTGTTACAAAGATATAACTTTCAGCGGCATCTCCACTGAGGGGGAACCGCCTAAAAAACAATTGACAGGTTGCGACAGAGTCTGTATCTTTGCAGTTCGAAATTACAAAACTATAATATGGCATTATCTGAACAGGAGATCATCCGCAGGGAGAAACTGGATTCTTTGCGAAAACTCAACATAAATCCTTATCCGGCGGCTTTATTCCCGGTAGATCACACTGCCAGTGCCATAAAGGGAAATTTTGAGGAAGGCAGAAAAGTAGTGATTGCAGGAAGGCTGATGTCCAGAAGGATTCAGGGAAAGGCTTCCTTCGCCGAGATCCAAGATTCCACCGGGAGGATTCAGGTGTATTTCAACCGTGATGAGATTTGCACCGGGGAGGACAAGAGCAAGTATAATGATGTGTACAAGAAACTTCTTGATATCGGTGATTTTATAGGCGTGGAAGGGGAACTTTTCAAGACGATGGTCGGGGAAAAGACGGTGATGGTGAAGAATTTCAAACTCCTTAGCAAATCCCTGAAACCCCTGCCGCTACCAAAAACAGATAAAGAGGGTCATACTTTTGATGAATTTAATGATCCGGAACTGCGGTACAGGCAACGATATGCTGACCTGATTGTAAACCCTAACGTGAAAGAAGTCTTCATAAAGCGCACCAAATTGTTCACCGCAATGAGAAATTTCTTCAGTGAGCGGGGCTATTTTGAAGTGGAAACTCCAGTGTTACAGTCCATTCCAGGAGGAGCGGCTGCGAGACCTTTTATTACACATCACAACGCACTTGACATCCCCCTCTACCTGAGGATTGCCAATGAGCTGTATTTGAAACGGCTTATTGTTGGTGGCTTTGACGCGGTATATGAATTCTCTAAGAACTTCAGAAACGAAGGAATGGACCGCACCCATAATCCGGAATTCACCGTTATGGAAATTTACGTGGCCTATAAGGATTACAACTGGATGATGGAGTTTACTGAAAACCTGTTGGAACACTGCGCCCTTCAGGTGAATGGCAGAACCGCGGCAACTTTTGGAAAGCACGAGGTGGATTTTAAGGCACCTTATGCCAGGGTTACCATGACCGATGCCATTAAACAGTTCACTGGCTTTGACATTACAGGGAAGACAGAGAAAGAACTTTTTGAAGCTGCCAAAAGAATGGGGATTGACGTTGACGATACCATGGGGAAAGGCAAACTTATCGACGAAATCTTCGGAGAGAAATGTGAAGGCAATTTTATCCAGCCTACCTTTATAACCGATTATCCTAAGGAAATGAGCCCGTTGTGTAAAGAGCATAGGGATAATCCGGAGCTGACGGAGCGCTTTGAGCTTATGATCTGCGGGAAAGAGGTGGCGAATGCTTATTCGGAGCTAAACGATCCTATAGACCAGCGGGAACGCTTTGAGGAGCAGCTTAAGCTTTCTGAAAAGGGGGATGATGAGGCCATGTTCATAGACAATGACTTCCTTCGCGCCCTTGAATACGGAATGCCTCCCACTTCAGGTCTTGGAATAGGAATGGATCGCCTGATCATGTTCCTTACCAATAACCAGTCTATCCAGGAGGTGTTGTTCTTCCCACAAATGAAGCCTGAAAAGAAATCCAAAGCCGCCACGCCGGAAGAATATATTAAAATGGGAGTACCACAGGAATGGGTGGATACGGTGATGCATGAATTCCCAACCCTCGCTAAGTTAAAGGAAAACAAGCCTACCCAGGTCCACCAGAAACTCAACGGACTACGGAAAAAAAACAAACTTCCCGTCGCTGCCCTGCAGTTGGAAGAAGTAGAAAAATGGTTCGAGTAGGGACTCGATTTATCGCGTTCGTGCTGAGTGGGCAGATGTAAGAGGGCAGAGGTAAGAGGGTAGAGAATAAAAAAATCTGCTATAACTGCAGGAGATTATTTCCTCCTGCATTTCCGCAGGTTTCGCAATCTCATTCTGTACATTTTGGTCAGGTTCCTTTCTCTAGTCTCTTGTCTCTTGTCTCCCTTTTCTATTAAACCTTTTTTAAGAATTAAGGTCCAATAGCTGCAATGCTGCATCCCTTGAT
>CAMPJY010000050.1 GCA_946887025.1 uncultured Salinimicrobium sp. | reverse complement strand
CACTGACCGCTCTTTATATTCAGGCTAATCTCAAATTTTAGAACTGATCACCTTCCATCATATCTCCGTTGTCTCCGTTTTCTTCGGCTTCCCTTCTTTTCCTGTCCTGCTCCATCTTCTGCTGGTTGAACCTGTAGGTGAGGGAGAGAGAGAAACTGCGTTGTCTCCACTGCATATGGCTTTCCCTCTCAAAGAATTCGGTAGTGGTAAAGGCATCCCTCTTCCTGGAGTTCAATAGATCCCTTACATTAAAGGAAATGGTGGCATTGTCGTTGAAAATATCCTTGGCCAAAGCGAGATCAATTGATAATAGTGCATCCCTGGTTCCCTGGATATCCTCAGAAGCGCCCATATAGAAGGCATTGGTCTGCCACTGGATCTCAGCAGGCAGGGTGACTTTGGAGCTGAATCTTGCAAACCAGCTGGTATTCTTGGCGCCGTAGTCGATCCCATTGAATTCCCCGTCCGTTTCAAACTGGAAGAAGTTGAAACTTCCATTCAGACGAAGCCAGTCTGCAGGATTGTACAGCAGTCCCGCCTCAGCACCAATCCTCTGATTGGTGGCCAGGTTTACGGGGATTGTACGGGTAATAAGGATATTATCTTCTTCCGTATATCGTCCTGTGGATTCCTCAATACGTTCAAAGGCGTCAGTCTCATGTTGATAATATACAGAGGAGGTGAAGGTCAGCTTTTCCCACCTCTTCAGGTAACCGATGTCGAAAGCATTTGAAAATGCAGGCTCCAGGTTTGGATTTCCCTGAAAAACATTGGTCCTGCTCGACCTGGAAGGGAAAGGATTGATAAACCAGCCACGCGGCCTGTTGATCCTTCTGTTGTAACCCAAAGTAATATTTTCAGCTTCCCCAATTTCGTAGATGACGTTCACGGTAGGGAACAGGCCTAAATAATTTCGATCAAAATCGGTTTCAATAGGGAAGCCGAATTCCTCCTCCAGTTCTGCCGGTGAAAGCTCAGAATCAATTTCTCCTTTTAACTGTGTGTTCTCCAGGCGCAGTCCCAACAGGAAGGAGAAATCTCCGAATTTATTTCCGTACTGGGTGTACAGGGAATTGACATTCTCATTATAGGTGAAAATGTTTGAAAGCGCAGGATCAAGTATCATCTGGCCTGTTTCAAAATTCTCGATCGACAACTGATAATCTGTAACTTCTTCTTCGAAATTACCACGATATCCTGCTTCAAACTGGGCATTTTCTCCAATAGGTAAAACATAGTCTGCCTGCACCAGATATTCGTTCTGCGTCTCTTCATTCATTATTTCCTCCCTCACAAATTGAGGTTCATCAGGAAGGGTATTAAACTTCAGGTTCTCTTCAATACTGGTATTCTGAGTTTCTGAATCATTCTCGTATTGAAGATCTGCTGTTAACTGATGTCCATCGTCATTGAATTTATTTATATAGTTCAACGAAAACTGATAACCGTACTCATCCTCCAGCTGGGTTTCAACTCTGCTGGTTTCGCGGACCAATTCATCAAATTCGTTAAAACGGCTGCTTTCGTTCTCAGTAATGTCTTCGTCCTCTCCTAATCTTAGGAATCCTGTAGCGGTAATGGAGGACTGGTCGTTGATGTAATATTCGACCCCAAGATTGGTGTTAAAGTTGTTATTCAGTCGTTGGGTTTCCCGATCTTCAATAATGCGGTAAGGATCTATAACTTCCCCATCGATGACCCTTTCAAAATAACGTGTGTCCGAAAAGAAATTACCCGGAGCATCAAAATACCTGTAACCCGTGGTATTGAAGATGTTGAAATTTTGGGTTCTGTAATTAATGTTTGTCGATATCCCGGCGTTGTCAGGATGTCCGACCTGTCCCGTAATAGATCCGTTGAACCCAAGGGTTTTTTCCTTTCTCAGGATGATGTTCAGGATACCTGCCGTTCCTTCGGCATCATATCTGGCAGAAGGGGAGGTGATGACTTCCACGCGTTCAATGGCATCTGCGGGTAATTGGGAGAGCACATCAGTATTACCAAAACCGGCCATTGCAGAAGGTTTTCCGTTGATAAGTATCCTTACGTTCTCATTTCCGCGGAGACTGATCCCGCCTTCAATATCAACATTTACGGAAGGAACGTTGTTAAGAGCATCGGCAACCGTCCCGCCCTGGGTAGTCAGGTCTTTCCCGATATTGTATATTTTTTTATCCAGCCGGACCTCCACCTGCGTGGTTTCAGCGGTTACTACCACCTCATTCAGGTTGGCTGCAGCCGCTCCCAAAACTATAGTCCCCATGTTCAGATCCGCACTGATAGTACGGTTTGGAAAGGATTTAGGCTCAAAAGAGATAAATTCAACCTTTATATTATAGCTTCCCTCAGGAACTTCAATGGCAAAAGCTCCCGTGGCATCAGTGATCCCCCCCGTCAGGTTCTGCGGGTCACTCGAATCCTGAAAGGATATGGTGGCGTATTCCAATGGAATTCCTGACTCATCCGTCACTTTCCCGGAAACGACATGTTCCTGGGCCTGGGCATAGGTATTAAAGCTGAAGAAAAGAATAAAGAGAAGGGCACCCGTAATTATGTGCCGGGGATTTCTGGAGATCATAAGTAACTTTTTGTAGTTGGACTCCAAAAATCCCTGATGGTTTAAACAGCACTGGATTTTTTTTCTTTTTATTCAGGATTTCCTCCCGTGAATGATAAAAAAGGGATTTTTTTGCTTCTTTGCAAAAAATTTCCGGAGCTTTACTGTGATTCCAGGAATTGTATGATTTCCTCGGAAGGCGTCCTGAAATCAAACCACTTTACCTCCTCATTTTTTCTGAACCAGGTAAGTTGGCGTTTTGCAAATCGCCTGGTGTTTTTTTTGATCTCTGAAACTGCATCTTCCAGGGAAGACTTCCCTTCCAAATGAAGGAACAGTTCCTTGTATCCGACTGTATTCAGGGCGTTCAGCTGTTTTTTATCGGCTAGCTGTGTCACTTCCTCCAGCAGGCCCTGTTCCATCATCATATCGACCCTTTTATTGATCCTGTCGTAGATCAGCTCCCGCTCCGCAGTCAGACCTATCAGGATGCTTTTAAACTCCCGCTCAGGCCTTTTATTCTTTCTGAAGGAGGAGTAGGGTTTCCCGGTTCCCAGACACACCTCCAGCGCCCGGATAAGACGGTGTGGATTATCTTTGTCAACTTCAGAATAATATTCCGGGTCCAGCGCCTTCAGCTCCTCCTGAAGTACCTGAACCCCCGAATCTGCGAATTTCTCGTTGAGGGCTACTCTAATGGACGGGTCTACCTCTGGAAATTCATCCAGCCCATGTACCACGGCATTGACATATAACCCGCTTCCGCCTACCATGATCAGCTTTTCATGCGTAAGAAAGAGGCTGTTTAATTTCTGAAGGGCTTCCCGTTCAAAATCTCCGACGGAATAGCTGTCTTCAATGGAAATGTGCTGAATAAAATGATGCGGCGCCTGAGTGAGCTCTTCGTCCGTGGGAACAGCGGTCCCAATGCTCATTTCCTTATAGAACTGGCGTGAATCGGCTGAAACTATTTCCGTCTCAAAATGCTTTGCCAGCTCTATGCTTAAGGAAGTTTTGCCAATGGCTGTAGGCCCGATAACTCCTATTAAGGTCTTACACATTTAATTCGTTTCCGCAGTTATGACAATACTTTGCACCATCCAGATGCTTGGATTCGGCGCAGAATCTACAGACCTGAGTATTCAGGTGCGGCATATTCTTAATGGTCCTGGTGTATTCGGCGCTCACAATTCCCGTTGGAACAGCGATAATCCCATAACCCACGATCATGATCAGCGAAGCCAGAACCTGTCCCAGGGGGGTGGCTGGATATATGTCGCCATAGCCAACAGTGGTGAGCGTAACTATACACCAGTAGATTGCCAGAGGAATATTGGTGAACCCATTTTCAGGGCCTTCTATCAGGTACATGACCGTACCCATGATGATACAGATGATCAGAACCGTAAAAAGGAAGACGAAGACCTTGACCCGGCTGTTCTTCACCGCCCGCCAGAGTTTATTCGATTCCCCAAGGTAATGCGTGGTTTTAAGGATCCGGAATACCCGCAGTAATCGGAAGGCACGGATCGCAAAAAAGAAGTTATGTCCCCCAAAAAGAAGGACCAGGTAAGTAGGGATCGTGGATAAAAGATCGATGATGCCGTAGAAACTGAAAATATAGGTCCAGGGCTTCCTGATGGAGATTATTCTCAGGATATATTCTATTGTAAAAATTATGGTTATGATCCATTCTGCCAGGTAAAACACCTCGAAATACTTCACATTTAAAGTATGTACACTTTCCAGCATTACCAGAATGATACTGAGCAGAATGGTAAAAAGGAGGGCGATATCGAAGAATTTACCCGTCGGGGTATCGGCCTCGTAAATTATTTCATGAAGCTTGTCCTTCCATGAAGCTTTTGATGGTTCTGGTATCAAAGAGGTGCGTTTTGAGAAGTAAAAATAAGGTTTTTACTTTAACTGAGGGTTTATTCCTCCCCGTTAAGGTGGATCACCTTTAATCGGTGGTTCTTTCTCAGATAACTTTGAATGATATGCTGCGCATCGCGGTCGCTTTGCATGGGGGTAATAATGGATTTGATGATCTCCAGGTTGTTAAGCTGGTGGTTTAAATTGAAATAACCAATCCCCTTAAATTGTCCTTCTTCCACTAACAGGGCACTCTTTTCATCAATATCCCTCCCGCGGTCGATAACCAGCATGTTCTGGTTTTCATAACTGTATTTCCTGACCACTTTCTCCACCCTCTGGTTGTAATCCGCAACGCTTTCCTCCTCAATACAGGCGCCGTTACATTGTTTGATGGAGTAATTGAAGCAGGAGCCGTTTCCGTTGTGAAGACCGGTATATTTCTGGCAGAGCTGGTATTCCTCCAGAATATTCGTCAGCACCGTCTTCGCCTGCTGCAGGTTGGTGAAGGTGGTGATATTTTTCTTCCTCCCGTCTGCCTTGCCGACTTTCAGGTGAATATATCCCTTCGGATCCACCGATTGGTAGAGCGCGTAACTGAAAATACTCCGGTTAAGGGCCTTGTTGTACTTGGGCTTGTTTCTTTTTATCTCCTCGTTCTCCTTCAGAAGGGCATTCAGCTCATTTCCTGTGGCTTCATAGGTGATGGCAGCCACTTCTTTCTGGATTTCCCTCGACTTTCGATTGTCATTAGTGAAATGCTGAAGCACCCGTTTCTTAATATTCTTGCTTTTGCCAATGTAAATGATCTTTCCCTTGGCATTGTGCAGATAATAGACCCCGGTGATGCTTGGCAGCTCTTCCAGCAGCTGTACCAGTTTGGAGTCCATGCTCAGCTTTGGCTTGGTCCTTACCAGACTGATTAGGATCTCTTTCTCTGTATCCTTTGCCAGAAGCATTTTGAACAGTTTGACGGTTGCCTGGGCATCCCCCGTGGCCCTGTGCCTGTCGCTCAAAGGAATCCCCAGCGAGCGGACCAGTTTTCCAAGACTGTAGGATTGTTGCCCCGGAATGAGTTTCTGCGCCAGTTCCACGGTACAAAGCGTCTGCCGCTCATATTCGAAGCCCAGGCGTCTGAATTCAGTGCCCAGGATCCTGTAATCAAAATTGGCGTTGTGCGCTACAAGGATACAATCCTGGGTTATTTCCACGACCCGCTTGGCGACCTCATAAAATTTAGGGGCATTGCGAAGCATCTCGTTATTAATACCTGTAAGGCCCACTACAAAAGGCTGAATGGGAATTTCAGGATTTACAAGGCTGATAAACTGGTCCACGACCTTATGGCCATCGAATTTGTATATGGCTATTTCAGTAATCCCCTCTTCATTATACTTCCCTCCGGTAGTCTCTATGTCTAAAATCGCGTACAAATGTTCTTCTCCAAATAATTAATTATAGTTCCTTTCCCCAAAAATCGCACTGCCTATCCTCACCATGTTGCTGCCACATTCCAACGCCAGTCTATAGTCCCCGCTCATACCCATGGAAAGGATCTTCAACGAAGGTACTTCTTTTGCAAGGCTGTCAAAAGAAGTTTTTAAATAACTGAATTCTTCCCTGATCTTTGACTCGTCTTCTGTTAAAGTTGCCATTCCCATGAATCCGGTCACCCTGACATGTTTCATTTCCGCGTATTCCTCGGAATTAAGGATACTTTTAGCTTCATCAAGAGTCATTCCATTTTTAGTGTCCTCTTCGGCTATTTTTATCTGAAGCAGGCAGTCTATAACCCGTTCATTCTTAGCGGCCTCCTTCTCAATTTCCTTCAGAAGTTTCAGGCTGTCAACCCCGTGAACCAGGTTTACAAAAGGGGCCATATATTTTACCTTGTTCCTCTGTACCTTCCCCACCATATGCCATTCGATGTCCTTTGGCAGGTCTTCCCACTTTTGCGTCATCTCCTGGATCTTGTTTTCGCCAAACACCCGATGCCCCGATTCATAAGCCTCCATCAGATCTTCATTGGGCCGGGTCTTAGAAATGGCAACCAGGGTCACTCCTTCAGGTAAACCTGCTTTTATTTCCTGTAAATTTTCTGAAATACTCATGATACAAGATTTATTCTTCTCGAAATTCTGTTATAATTAAAACTCATAGATCGTCAATCCACTTCTGAGTTTAGGCTCGATATAAGTACTTTTTGGGGGCATGGTCAATCCTTCCTCCGCTACCTGTTTCAGCTCCTCTATCGTCAGCGGCAGCATTCCAAAACCCAGGGTAAATTCCCCATTATCTACGGCTTCCTTTACTTCAAATGATTCATTTTTCCCCGGGATATAAGCAATCCGGTGGTCATTTCGGAGATCCTCTATGCCCAGGATAGGTTTCAGAACCTTAAGATAAAGAATATACGGGTCAAGTGCACTAAGAGAATCGGTAAAATCATACTTGGTCTTCCTCAAATACAAGGAGTAGAATTCCCCCTCCAGATACATCGAAAAATGATGCTTCTTTGATGGCCTGTATATCTCGCTGCCACGGTTCTCAATGCGGAACCACTCATCCAGCCGGATCAGGAATTCTTTTTTGCTCAAACCATTCAGGTCGGTCACCATCCTGTTGAATTCATAAAGCTGCAGATTGCTTTCGGCAATCAGGTAGCTCATGAAGAAATTATAGGTCTCCTCTCCCGTGTGGTCCGGATTGGCGGCTTCGGATTCCTTTGCCAGAAGCCAGGAAGAAGCGCTGCGGTGGTGACCGTCGGCTATATAAAGGGCCGGCATTTTCTCGAATTCGGCCATTATCTTGCCAGTGATCGTTGGGTCATCCACCTTCCAGAGATAGTGCGAATCCTTGTTGAAGGAGGTAAACTCATACTCCGGCCGCTGGGCCATGGTTTCTTCCATTATCCTGTTAATGATGTCACTGTCAGGATAGGTGAGCAGGACGGGTTCCGTATTGAAACCCACCACCTGAAGATACTCCTTGAAGAGTTTCTCCCGCCTGGCAAGCGTATCCTCGTGCTTCTTTATCACATTCTGTTCGTAATCCCGGATACTGGTGGCGGCAATGATCCCGCAGTAGGAATGGTTGCGGGACCGGGTTTTGTAAATATAATACGCTGGAAGCTCGTCCTGTATAAAAATGCCTTCCTCCCTGAATTCCAGATACCTGTTCCGCACCAGCTCAAATCGCGGCTCCCTCGAAACCTCTTTCTGGAATTTATACCCGGGATTTATTATATGAAGGAAGGAATAAGGGTTGTTGTCCAGCTGGAATTTCAGTTCCTCCAGGGAGTAGTCGTCAATAGGGCGGGATGCCACAAGGCCCACCTTTTCTCTTGAAGGGCGTACTGCTTTAAATGGGATTATTTTTGCCAATCAGAGATCGTTTTTCGGTTAAAGCTAAAAAGGAGATAGGTCAGGCGTGAATTTAAAAATTCAGAAACTGAGCCGCGACTTTTTCTGCCTTTCTGCTTTCAGAATAATCATAAAAACCTTCTCCCGATTTCACCCCCAGTTTTCCGGCCTGCACCATGTTCACCAATAGGGGACAGGGAGCGTATTTCGGGTTTTTGAAGCCATTGTACATCACCTCCAGGATGGACAGACATACGTCCAGTCCTATGAAATCGGCCAGTTGTAAAGGCCCCATGGGGTGGGCCATCCCCAGTTTCATTACCGTGTCTATTTCCTCGACCCCGGCAACCCGGTTGTAAAGGGTTTCAATGGATTCATTGATCATGGGCATCAGTATCCGGTTCGCCACAAAGCCCGGGTAATCATTCACCTCTACAGGTACCTTGTTCAGTTTCTCGGAAAGCTGCATAATGCTTTGAGTGACCTCTTCAGAAGTGGAGTAACCCTTTATGATCTCCACCAGCTTCATGAGAGGCACGGGATTCATAAAGTGCATCCCGATTACCCGCTCCGGATTGGAAACCACTGAGGCGATCTTTGTGATGGAAATGGAAGAGGTATTGGAAGCAAGGATGGTCCCTTCAGAACAGAACTTGTCAAGATCCCGGAAAATGGATAGTTTGAGCTCCAGGTTCTCCGTAGCAGCTTCCACCACCAGCTCCACGTCCTGTACTCCTTTGGAGAGGTCGGTAAAGGTGGTGATGTTACTGAGGGTCTGAATCTTTTCTGACTCTGAGATCTTTTCCTTGGCGACCATCCGGTCCAGGTTGTTACCAATGGTATCCATCCCTCTTTTAAGGGATTCCTCTGAAATATCTATAAGATTGGTAGTAAATCCGAACTGGGCGAAAGTATGGGCAATTCCGTTGCCCATGGTCCCTGCTCCGATGACAGCTATTTTTTTCATGTTGAATTTATCTTTTAAAACAGTTGATCACCTGTGTGGCAACCCTCAGTGCCTCTGCGCCCTGTTCCAGGCTCACTATCGGCACCGTGTCGTTCTTAATGGCAGCTGCAAAGGATTCGAGCTCCTCAAGAATGGCGTTATTGGGATCAACCGTTGGATTGTCAAAATATATCTGTTTTTTGATGCCTTCCGCATTCTGGAGGATCATATCAAAATCTCCGGGGGTTTCCGGGGCATCCTTCATTTTTACCACCTCGCATTTCTTCTCCAGAAAATCCACGGAAATATAGGCATCCCGCTGAAAGAATCTGGACTTCCTCATATTCTTCAGGGAAATCCTGCTGGCGGTAAGGTTGGCGACACAGCCATTTTCGAATTCGATCCTGGCGTTGGCGATATCCGGGGTTTCACTGATCACGGATACCCCACTGGCGCTGATGCTCTTCACCTCCGATTTTACCACACTGAGGATGGCATCGATATCGTGGATCATCAGATCCAGGACAACGGGTACGTCGGTACCTCGCGGATTGAATTCGGCCAGTCTGTGGGCCTCGATGAACATTGGGTTTTCAATTTTGGAAGCCACAGCCATGAAGGCGGGATTAAAACGTTCCACGTGGCCCACCTGCCCCTTGACCTTCTTCTCCCGGGCAAGCTCAATAAGCTCCCTGGCTTCCTCCACGGTGTTCGTGATGGGTTTTTCAATAAAGAGATGCTTTCTTGCTGAAATGGCTTTCTTTCCCACCTCAAAATGCGAAAGGGTAGGGGTCACCACGTCGACTACATCCACCGCTTCTATTAACTTGTCCAGATCGTTGAAATAAGTGTAGCCAAATTCTTCCTCCACGCTTTTCCCGTAGGCTTCATTCACATCATAGAATCCGACAAGTTCATATTCCTTTGATTCCTGCAATAAGCGAAGGTGGATCTTTCCAAGGTGTCCTGCGCCCAATACGCCAGCTTTCAGCATAATTTCATGTTTGCAACAAAAATAAGATTTCTCTGCCTAAAGCCAATACCAATTTACCGGTAAAACCTCCACGGGAAGTCTCTTTTATCTTTAACATAAGTTTATCTTTGCATAATTTTGAACATTAATGAATATCTGGCCGTGCGAAGCGATACTTTAAAACACAAGGGGAAGAGGCAGCAATTAGCGAAAGTGGTTGCCGATAAAGGGATCAAAGATGAAAAGGTTCTGGATGCAATCCGGAAGATTCCCCGTCACCTGTTCATGGACAGCAGTTTTGAAGATCATGCCTACCAGGATAAGGCTTTTCCCATCGCAGCCGATCAGACCATCTCACAACCGTTTACCGTTGCTTATCAGTCGGAGCTTTTACAGGTGTCCAAAGGTCAGACGGTATTGGAGATAGGTACGGGTAGCGGGTATCAGACTGCGGTGCTTTGTGAATTGGGCGCCAAAGTTTATAGTATCGAAAGGCAGCAGGAATTGTTCAGGAAAACCAAGCTGTTCCTGTCCAAACTGGGTTACCGGCCCAAATATCTCAGCTTCGGGGATGGTTATAAGGGACTTCCCGACTACGCGCCCTTCGATCGGATTATCGTGACCGCAGGAGCTCCTTTTGTTCCCAAACCTTTGCTGAGTCAGTTAAAGGTAGGCGGGAGACTCGTCATTCCCATCGGAAAGGATGCGCAGGTAATGACGCTTTTTGAGCGGAAAACTGAAAATGAATTTGTGAAAACCGAACTGGATGAATTCCGGTTCGTACCTCTACTGGAGGATAGGAATTAAACCTAAGGCTGTCTGAAAAGATCTTTTGGACCTGATAAATTTAAATGGGCATTTTAAATTCTGGAGTCTGGAACTTTCAATTGCCCGGACTTTTAAGTCCGGTTTCTTAAAGTTGATTTTGATAAAGGGCTTTAGCCTAATCTTCTATAGAGATTGCAGTTGGGCTAAAGCCCAATTCAATTTGATGAATATATTACCTGCCTTAAAAGGCGGGACAATTCAAAAAAAGGAGATAATAGAAGAAAGGCTGCCTTTTCAGACAGCCTCAGGTGTGATCCAGTGCCTACTCCTCTTTCAACAGCGAGGCAAGGGCATTCATCTCAAACTTGACCAAAGTCCCTTCCCTGATTACATTCCAATCGGTATTGGAATAATCCTCCTCATTGTTTACCTGTCGTATCCATAGCACATTCATGGTTTCATTGTCTATGGATGAAAGCATGAAAGACTGGGTTTCCGACCAGGCGCCTCCTTCGTTCATCCAGGTGAAGCTCATGTTGTTTCGCAGGTTGCTGTGAACCTCCTTGTCGTGGTCTACAAAATAGAACTTGTCTTCTTCGTAGCGGAATTCAACCTGGCGCGCCTTTCCGTCCTGTACGTAAAGCATAAGGATAAATCCCTCATCGTAGAGGTCATCCTTAATAGGAATTACTCCCGCCCAGTATCCTTCGGTATCGAATTTTTGGGCAATACTGCTCGTAGTTAAAAACAGAGCAAATAGAAAAACAATGAGTTTAGTTGTTTTCATATGGTGTTATTAATGTTAAGATATTGGTAAAAATATTAAAAAAAAATTAATACGCAAGTCTTATTGTCTGTGCAAGAGAAGATTGTGGTGATGATTGTCTACTGAAGAATGTTCAGGAATTTAAGTCCGAAAATAAAGGCCCCGTCCCGGTTTCCTTCAAATTCCGACACCACATAGTCGAGTCTCAGGAACCTGAATTTTCCAAAACCCAGATTATCGAGCCCCACCGAAAATTCCGAATAAGGGGCGGTTTCGTCTATCATTAATCGATGGGCTCCAAGTACGAGTTCGAAATTGAGATAGTTGATCAACGGCAGTTTCCCCAGGACCCAGCCCTGGAAATTATGCTCCACATGCGCCTCCAGATAGTTGTTGCTGGTGCTCAGCGCATAGTATGGCAGCAGGTTGAACCGGTCCAGGTATTTTGAAGAGGTGCCGACTCTGGTCTGGTTCCCCTTAAAGTGCCTGTAATCCAGAAAGGACACCTCACTATCGTTGAAAAAACTTCCCCCGACAAGGTTATAACCGAACTCCCCCTTGTTTCCAAGAGACAGGACCTGAGTCAGCCCCAGTTCCAGGTGATCGTAATCGTAGGCAGCAGCATTGGTGGAAATACCCTTGTCGTAATCAATGGAAAGCTCCGGGTACTTGTTTTCATTCAAATTGTATTTCCCATCAGGGTAACTCATATACTTCTGCCCAAAATTGATATTCGCGGAAAGGGAAAATTTAAACATGTGATGCTCCTGAAAAGGGGCAGAATTATAATTAAAAGGTTCCAGCGGATTGTTGGAAGTGAACTCCAGCTTTTCCCTGTCCACCCATGGGGAATTCCAGTGGTTGAACAAAGGGCTGCGGTTCTCAAAACTGAAAGAGGCAAGCCCCTCAAAGCCGTTGAAGAATTCTTCCCTGTAGCTCGTCCTGAAGTACAGCAGCTCATATAACTTCAGATAATTTCGTTCAAAGAAATTGGTGGTGATCCCGTTCATCAGCTCTGAAATGGGCTCGGTACTGTTTATCTGGTCAATGGCCATCCCTCCGGAAATCGTGAAAATGGGCCGGGAAATATTATTGAATTTTTGCTGAAATCCCCCCGCAACCCTCAGGCGCTCTTCGCTGAACCCATAATCCGCTTTCGCAAAAAGCCTCCAGTAACTGCCGTAGGACTCGGAGGTGTTTTTATGGAAGGAAGTCTCGAAGTGGGTATTATATCCTTGAACCGTATTCACATTCATATTGAAAAGCGGCGAATTGAAGTTCAGGTACCATTTTTCATACGAGTTGCTGTAAGTGTAGCCGGTAAGCAGGTCTCCCAGCCCGAATTTATTCCGCACCCGGTCCAGGGAATCCAGATAGGGTTTCGATTCTCTCTTTTCCTGAATACTGTCCTTCCTTCTGTAGTCATTCTTTTCCTCCAGGGTAAGAGGTATGGGGCGTTCGTTCCTCCAGAACAGCGAGTCCTTTTTATTGGCTTCAGGTTCAAAGGAAAGGATCTCATTGCCAAAAGTCCCCTTTTCGAAATCCGGATCAAAATTATAATCCGTATATACCGCAGTAAACCTTCCGCTGCCCGAGATTCCAAACATCCCGAACCTGAAATCCACGGTCTGGGAGATGGTCACCCAAAGCTCTTCTTCTTCCGAATAATTGAAGTCCTGCTTGAAAACCAGCTCCTCGATAGGCGGCACCTGCATGGCTTCCCCGGTGGTTCTCAGCTCCACCCCGAATAATTGCCAGCTGTCCTCGACTATATAGACATGCCCGCTGAAAACGCGGTCTTTCGGCCTTTTGGGAGTGACCTCGATTTTATTGATCAGCTGCCCCCTGTCATTGAAAAAGGTGCCGACAAGTTTGTAATCGTAGTAATTGAAGGCGTAATCCGCAAGGGGAGAAATCAGTTCGCTGTTGAGGCTGATGCTGTTGTCATAGAAATTCAGGGTGGCATCGCGGGCGCTGTTAAGGCTGAAGCCGTTATCCTGGCCGCTCACCTTGGAAGCAATGATCCGCTCCTTGAAATCATCGGGAGCCCTGAAAGTGATCTTCGAAACCGTCTCGCTGAGGTAAATTATGCCGCTACGGGTGGAGTCCAGTCCTCCGCCCAGATCGCCAACCTCCTGCCCGAGGATTTTCTCCGGTGCATTTTCGATCTTCCAGATCCCCCGGGAATAGAAATCAGCCGTATAGCTTTTGATCTTGTTCCTGTGAAATTCCCTTTTCTCAATGGCCTGCCTCATGATCTCATTGGCAGGGTTGCCCTCAGAATTGATGACCACCTCATCCAGGGTAGTGGTTTCCTCGTGTAATTCGACATCAAGTCTGAAAGGGTAGGAGGAGGGGGCAATTTCTTTCTTCTGGGTTTTATAGCCCAGGGATTGAAATACCACGGTATAAGATCCATCCTCTGAAACCTCCAGCTCATAATCCCCGTTTTCGTTGGAGGTGGTGCCCGAAAAGCTGCCTTCAATATAGATGTTGACGTAGGGCAGCGGCTCGCCTGTGGGGTCACTTACTTTTCCGGTGACCTGGGAATAGGAGTTGAGGGAAAAAACCAATAAGAGGAATAGGGGGGAGAGGATCTTCATTCCGTATGTTGCATTTATTTGTAATCCTTTTTGATCCTGTCCAGGTTTCTCTTGGTTTCCCGTTCCTTAATTGTTTCCCGTTTATCGTAAAGTTTCTTTCCTTTTGCCAGGGCAATCTCCATTTTTGCAAGCCCGCGATCATTTATAAAAACCCTTAGCGGGATAATGGTAAGGCCGGAATTCCTGACCTCCTTCTCCAGCTTGCGCAGCTCCCGCTTCTTTAGCAGCAGTTTCCTTGCGGTCTTCGGATTGTGATTGAAGTAGGTGGCGTGGGAGTATTCCTGCACCGTCATGTTGATTGCAAACAATTCGCCATTGTTGAACTCGCAGAAACTTTCGGCTATGGAGGCCTTGCCCTCGCGGATGGATTTTATCTCGGTCCCCGCCAATTTGATCCCCGCCACGTACGTGTCCAGGAATTCATATTCAAATTTCGCCCTGCGATTCTTAATATTGATGGCATTCTTCATAGTTAACAAAAATAGGAAGCTTTATGAAATTATTGCAGCGCCGGTCAGGATTTAATTAAATATAGGAAAGTCAGGGAAGAAAATATATTGCTTCTGAAGGATAAGGCCCTGCTCCAACCCCCTGCCAGCCCCCTACCAACTCCCTTTAAAACAGTCACTAAACAGGTTGTAAACAGGCTATAGACAGGCTTTTTTAATGTAAAATGCCTGTGAAGGGCCTGTTTATAGCCTGTTTATACCCTGTTATCTACGGAGCTGGTCCGGCCCCGGTAGAGTTTTGGTACTTCGCTAAGTTAGTCGGGAATTAATTGATATAGAGGACCTGGCTGGTAGTTTCTCCCGCCGGACTTACTGTCACTATGAACAGGCTCCCACTTTCCGCCTCGTCAATATCCTGGTATTTTGCTTCCTTCAGAATGGAATTTACAAAATGTGGATTAGTGTTGCTGTGTCCCACTACCAGAACGGTTTTGCCTTTGGTCTTTTTCTGAAATTCCTCGTCGTTCATCTGCTTTGGATCGTAGAATTCCACTTCCAGGCCTTTGGTGCCAGCGATGGTATTTGCAGTTTTACGGGTTCTGTGGTAATCGGTGCTGTAGATGAGATCAAAGGAAGTCTCCCTGAAGATCTCGGCCCAGCGCTGAGCCCTGGCTTCCCCTTCAGGGGATAGTTTAGGATCCCGGTTCTGTGGATCGGAGGTATCCTTCTCGGCATGCCTGATGAAAAAATACGAGGTCATTCCATCTTCCGGATTAGAGGTTTCAGGAGCTTGAGCGTTCCCGAACTGCAGCATGAACGCCGCGACTACTAAGGTAAAAAAGCTTTTCATCATTTGTTATCTTTTAGGTTTAAATTCCATCAGGATCACCTGGTTCGCCTGCGGTCCGAGACTGTTGAAGTTGTTGTCGGAAATTAATATCAGGCTTTTGTTCCCGTTTGGAAGATCGGGTCCGAAAGTGATGCCTTCAATGTTATCGATGAAGCCTTCGCTCAGATAATCCTTTGCCCATTTAAAATCGTAGAGCAGTTTCTTTTTGGCAGGATTGTAGAAGCTGATCTTCAGATTCTTCTTGTCCAGGGTGTTGGTGCCCAGACTTGCGTCCACGTCAAAGAGCCTTACGGTGTTTCCATTCTGCCCATGTCCGGCTGCAAATCCGCGCTCCAGGACCAGGAATTTATTGGGGGCGTACTCCAGGAGGTCAGTAACCCCGTTGACGGCGAAATAAAGCCAGGGAATCTTGGCGATGGGCTCCAGCATATAAGGGAATTGCTTTGTAGCTTCCCCGGTAGTTTTATCGAAATAGGTGATCCTAACTGGGGACTTGGTCCTGATCAGCTTAGGTTTTGG
>CAMPJY010000049.1 GCA_946887025.1 uncultured Salinimicrobium sp. | reverse complement strand
AAAAAAGATCCTTACCTATTCTTTCTCCTCTTCTTTGGAAAAATCCAGGTCCTGGAAATCAAAACTGAAATCTGTATTTGGCGACACCGCCTCCATCAGGAAACCATTGGCTTCCCCCTGCTTATCGAGGCTGAAGATAACAAAGGCATCGGCCAAAAGACTGCGGTCATCCCATTTCACGATGAAGGTATTCCCCTTATAATAGCTCATATCTCCCACCAAATCCGAAACATTCTCCGCAACAAATCGCAGATGATCCCCTTCCTCGGTGATCGTCACTTTCCCAAACCAGGGATCGGTATAGGTGCCTGCGAAATTGGAAAGCTCCACTTCACAACCTCCCGCGGCCTGCTGCTCCTCCACTTCGGCCCACACCTTGTCTTCCACTTTCTTGCCTTCAACCTCCCATTTCAGACGGGATTCATTGTAGGTATTGATGCGATCCTTGCCTTCAATTCCAAAATACCCATCCAGAATGGAATGTGTGATGGAATTAAATGCTGCCCCCGACTGCTGATTGGTAAGGACGATGATCCCCAGTTCCAGCTCCGGGATCAGCGTCACCTGGCTCACGATCCCCAGCAGCCCCCCGGTATGGGTCACCTGCAGATAGCCGTTGACATCACTGAGGAACCAGCCTAAACCGTAGGCTTTAAAGTGGGTATTGTAAGGCCCCTTCCCTGTTCCCACAATGGTTTGTGGCGTCCACATTTCCTCGTGCTGTTCCTTGCTGAAAAGTCTGTTTTCCAGGTCCTCCCCATAGCGCCCCTCATCGAGCTGGGACTGTACCCATTTGCTCATATCGGTGATGGAGGAATAGATCCCCGCGGCGGCATTGGCAGCTTCGGTGAAACTGAGGCCCACAGGCACCAGTTCCCCGTCAACCGGAGCATGGCCGTCGATCACGTTGGAATAATCCTCGATTTCGTGCCAGGACATGGCGGTGCGGTCCATGTTCAAAGGCTCCAGGATATGCTCTTCCACATAATCCTCATAGGTCTCCCCCGAAACCCTCGCCACGATCTCCCCTGCCACTATGTACAGCAGGTTGTCGTAGTCGTACTGGGACCGAAAGGAGGAAACAGGTTTCAGATATCTGAGGTTGTGTATCAGTTCATCGGTAGTGGTCACGTTGGAAGCAGGAAAGACCATCAGATCCCCGGCGCCCAGTCCGAGTCCGCTGCGGTGGGTCAGCAGGTCCCTGACGGTGAATTCGCTGGTCACGTAAGGATCGTACAATTTGAATTCCGGAATCACGCTGGTAACTTTGCTGTCCCAGTCGATTTTTCCTTCATCCACGAGTTGCGCGAGCGCTGCCGCAGTGACCGCCTTGGTATTGGAAGCCACCCCGAACAGAGTATTCTCGTCCACCTTTCCGCCGGATTTCAGGGAACGGATCCCATAACCTTCGGAATGGATCACTTCCCCGTCCTTGAGCACCGCCACCGCGATCCCGGGAACATTGAAGGTCTCCATGGTTTTCTTTACTACAGAATCTATTTCTTTGGAACTGAGCTCCTGCGCGTTATTGAGCTGACTCAAGAGGCCGAAACTCATAAAAAGCAACAGGCTCCTGGTGGAAATTTTATTTATCATCTTGTCTGAAATATGTTTAGGAGCTAAAGATATTAAAAGTTCCGGGTTTAGGATACCTGGGGGTGTAATGGGTAGCAGGGGGTTATTTTTGCCACAAATCCACGAATATTTATTAATTCTATCCATCATTCGTGAATTCGTGGCTTCCCCAATATCTAATTCCCAGGAGCTGTGTTATGTTTTTTTTCCTACTTTGGTACTTTAAGAAAAGCTAACTAAAACCATAATTTTGAAAATCTTCAGAACCCTTTGTATACTTCAGCTTCTTTTTCTTCTGAATTTCAGCCTCTCTGCTCAGGATATCGCAACTTCAGAAACCCTTAGCCCTGCAGCTCCCGAAAGCGTGGAGATGTCGGCGGAACGGCTGGAGAAAATTGATGCCATGCTCGAAAAGGCCATCGCGGAAAACCAGATCCCGGGAGCCGTGGCGCTGGTAGCCCGAAACGGGAAGATCGTTTATCACAAAGCTTTTGGAGAGGCCGATGCTGAAGGAAAGGAATTGGAAAAGGATGCCATCTTTCGCATCGCTTCCCAGACCAAGGCCATCACCGCTACCGCGGTTATGATGCTGTGGGAAGAGGGGCACTTTCAACTGGACGATCCTATTTCAAAATATATTCCTGAATTCAGCGATCCCCAGGTACTGGCAACCTTCAACGAGGAAGACAGTTCCTACACTACTATTCCCGCAAAGAATCAGATCACCATCCGCCACCTGCTGACTCACACTTCAGGGCTGGGATATGGAATGATTGACTGGGATGAGCGCATGAAGAAAATATACCAGAAGGCCGGGATCGTGGAACTTTTCACCACTGGAGATATAGATATCGAGGAAAACACCAGAAAACTGGCCAGCCTGCCCCTGCACCACGAGCCGGGGGAGCGGTTCACCTACAGCCTCGGGCTTGATGTGCTTGGCTATTTTGTGGAGGTGACCTCCGGACAGCCCTTCGATGAGTTCCTTCGGGAGCGGATCTTTGAGCCCTTGGGAATGCAGGACACCTGGTTCTATCTCCCCAAAAGCAAAGGGGAAAGGCTGGTGGCGATTCAGCAGAAAAAGGAGGGGGAATGGGAGAATTTTCCGGATACTTTTTATGATCCAAACTATCCGCTGTACCAGGACGGAAACTTCTTCTCCGGCGGGGCAGGTCTTTCCAGCACTGCGCTGGATTATGCCAAATTCCTGCAGATGTACCTCAACGGGGGGAACTATAACGGTCACCTCTTACTGAGCCCTACCACGATAAAGACCATGATGGCTAACCAGATCGGGGATCTGTGGAACGACGACAACAAATATTACGGTCTGGCCTTTGGGGTAGTCACCAAACAGGGAGAAGCCAAAGGAGGGGAAGGCAGTGAAGGCACCTTCGACTGGGGCGGATATTTCAACACTCAGTATTTTGCCGATCCTGAAGAACAGGTGATAGGCATCCTCCTGAAACAGACTCAGGGTAACACCGGGGACCAGACAGCATGGAAATTCCGGCAGATGGTCATGGCGGCAGTTGCTGAATAATCCTAATCAATCAACCTAATGACGCATCTTCCACAAAAGGTTCAGGACCTGCTTCCCTTGATCAAATCGGGAAAAGCCACTCCTGAAGAGACCGAACTCCTGATCACAGAGATCAAATCCCAAATGAAGGCATCGCCCGAACTCGGGCGCGAATTGGGTCCTCTCATTCCGGAAATTAAAAAAGCCATTGCCTCGCGCGTCATCCCTCCCCCGCTGGACTGGGTACCCGTGGATCAGGGATTTTTAGCCATAGGTCATAAACCCGGCGGCAAGATCTCCTTTCCCGGATTAAAAGCCGCCGGCGCAACAGCGGTGCTCAGCCTCCTGATGGAAAACGAAGGAGCCAGGGATATTGGCAGAGGAGTTGAAAAAGCCGGACTGGAATGGCTGTGGTTCCCATTTTCGGCTGTGAAGCCTACGGAGAAATCTGAGGTGGAAGCCATGTTTCTCAGGATGAAGCAGCTATTGGAGAAGGAAGGCAGGATTTATATCCACTGTTCCGCCGGGATACACCGTACAGGGATGGTGACCTATGCTTTTCTTCGCTACCTCGGGCTGAACCCTGAGGAAGGGATGGACAGGTTGTATAGCCTGCGAAAGATCACTGCTGAAGGGGCAACGGAGAAGCGCCTGGCGTGGGGGGATGCTTTTGGGAAAAATTAATTTCCAATTTTTTAGGTGACACTGTGGCTACGGCAGTGCAACTGCGCTGCCTTCGCTGCGCCCGATCTCCAGATCGGAGCGCAACCGGGCGGGAATCTCCCAATTCCCGTAACTACATTTAAAGCAGGCACCGAAGTAAAACATACCTAACATTTTAACGGATAAAGTGCTCATCATTAAATGTTTTTCATTATATTAGGATAGTAGTTCATCGAAGTTCCACTTAAATCTTCGGCCATGAAAACTCTCTTTCCTTCCGCCTTTGTTTCTCGTTTCCTGCTGCTATTCTTGTTTTTATTTCAGGCCCATTCCTTTGCCCAGCAGTCGGGGATCTTCCAGTATCGGGGGGAGGTCGAAGGAGATGGTGATCCTCTGGTATCGGCCTATCTTATGGTCGTGGGCACCAATATTTCCACCATCACCAATTCCGAAGGGGAATTCATTCTGAAAGTCCCCTCAGAGCATTCCGAAGCGCCGGTGAAGATTTCCTACCTGGGATTTACAACCAAAACCCTCCCCGCTGAGTATTTCAAAAATGGAGAAGTGGAAATTGAACTGGAAGAGACAGCAGAAGTATTGACCGAAGTGAGCATTTTTACCGAAGAAAATCCCCGCAAGGTCGTTCGGGATATGCTGGCCCGGAAACGTGATAATTACGTAACGGATCCTGCAGAAATGAAAGCCTTCTACAGGGAATCCATTAAAAAAGGAAGACGTAATGTATCTCTTTCAGAAGCCGTGGTTACTATTTATAAAAAACCTTATTCCTCTTTCGCCAGAGATGAGATCTCCCTGGTAAAAGCACGTAAGAGTGCAGACTATTCCAGGCTGGATACCCTCGCCCTTAAACTCCGAGGCGGGCCTTTCAACCCGCTGGTGCTGGACATCATGAAGAATCCGGATTATATGTTCTATCAGGAGGATCTCATGAACTATGAGTTCGAATTCGACAATCCACAGAAGATCAATAACCGGTATTTATATGTCATAAATTTTGAGGACCGAAACAAGTCCCTGCCCTGGTATTTCGGGAAACTCTATATAGACGCCGAGACCAAGGCGCTGGTAATGGCAGATTTTGAAATGAACGTGGACAACAGGAATATCGCCAGCAGTATGTTCGTCAAAAAGAAACCGGGCGGCACCAGGGTTTACCCGGTGTACGTGGGCTATAAAGCGGAATACCGGCAACAGGATGGGAAATGGTATTTCGGCTATGGGAATACGGAAATGGAGTTCGTCATCAACTGGAAAAGAAAACTTTTTAATTCCCGCTATAAAGTGGACAGCGAACTCGCGATTACAGACTGGACCATGGGAGAAGGCTCTGAAGTAGCCAGAGACCTGTATCTGAAGCCCGACGTAATCATGTCCGATGACGTTTCAGGGTTCGTAGACCTGAACTTCTGGGGGGAAAACAATATTATTGAACCTGATAAATCCATAGAAAACGCCATTGAAAAGATCCAGAAGAACCTGGAGGATTGATGGGCGTCTACTCATCGTTTTCCCGCAGATTTCACAGATTCCAGCGCAGACTATCGCAGATATATTTAGGCTGAATTCTTCCGTCTTCGGTCTTCGGACTTCGGACCCTTCTCCCCCTATTCAATTATCTTCTTCTTTTGATGCTTTTTTCTTATCTTAGCTTCTTTCAAAAAGGCTCTTAACATAGAAACAATTCCCATTAACGAATCAGGTAGATCAACCCAGATTCAGGAGACCTCTGATCTCCTGGATAATTACATCGGTGTTCTGGCACATGATTTGCGCAACCCGCTGGCCACCGCCAGAATGAGTTCTGAGATTATTCTGCAGCTCTCTAAAAAGAACCAACTTTTATCTCGGCATTCCAATATTATCAAATCCTCCTCGTACAGAATGGAGGGCATGATCCAGAACATCCTTGACTTCGCACGTTGCCAGATGAACTTGGGAATAGAGCTTCGAAAGGAAGAAGGGGTCGAAGGCCTGGAAAAAGCGATGGAGCAGGTAATCAAGGAAATGAAGATTATTTCCCCCGACAGGAAGATCAAATTCGAAGCTTCCCTTGAAATCCCGGTGTCCTGCGACTCAGTAAGGCTGGGGCAGCTTCTATCGAACCTCCTTGCAAACGCAGATGCGCAGGCTATTCCCGAGACTCCCATTACCATAAAACTTAAAAGCAGGGGTGGAAAACTCAGTCTTATGCTGAGCTATACAGGAAACAAGATTTCCGAATCTGACATTGCCCAACTCTTCAACCCCTTCCATCAGGAGGAGGAGCCCCTGAAAAAAGGGACCGGACTTGGGCTTTATATTGCTTCAGAAATTGCCAAAGCTCATAATGGAAGCATTGAAGTGAAATCGAGCCGGCAGAAAACAAATTTTACTTTCAGGATGAATTGCGAATAGTTTACACCAACGGGATTTCCACCACTGTCTCTACTCCCGCCCCTGAGGGCCTGTTCCTTATTTCGAAAAAATATTTATTGCCATAAAGGTTGATCAGCCTGTCCCTGATATTGGACAAGCCTACCCCTTTGGCCAAAAGTTCTTCCTGACTCAGCGCCAGTGATTCCCCATCATTCATTATCTTGATCACCATCCTGTTCTTTTCGCTATAAATCTGGATGCTGATGCTCAATTTTGTATGATCATAGGAATACCCATGTTTCACTGAATTCTCAATAATAGGCTGCAGGATCAGGAAGGGTACCTTTTGATGCAGCAGTCCCTCTTCTATTTTTTTCTCGACTTCAAGATGATCCGAAAACCTTACCGTGAGTATATTCAGATAATATTTCAGGATACGCAGTTCCTTTTCCAACAGAACAGTGTAATGGTTTCCGCTGTAAAGGATCTCCCTTAGAAAATCACTCAGATCGGCAATGGTATTCTGCGCCTTCTTGGCATCCATCTCCACCAGGACCGCAATGGAATTAAGGGTATTGAACAGGAAATGTGGCTGCAGCTGCGAAGAAAGCATTTCCATACGCGTGTTAACCAGCTGGGTCTCGAGCTGGTTCTTCTGCTTTTCCGATTCCTTCACCCGCTTTAAATAGTGGTAGGTGTAGACTATGAAGATCATAGCGAAATAGATCAGGAAGTTGAAATCCATCACCAGGATCAGTCTGTCGATGCTTTCCTTAATACTATACTGCTGCAGGCTGAAGGAGCCCATCAGGATTCCCTGTATGTCAAAAACGAATCTTATGACCAGTCCTATAAAAATAGAAAGGACAGTATGCATAGTAAAGATCCGCACCCACGAATACTTCTTGTCCAGCAGGCGCTTGGTACTGATAGAAATAAAAGTCATGTAGCTAATAACAATAAGCCAGTCAATGAGGATGTAATAGATTAGGATATCAGCCCAGCTCTCCTTCACCTCCTCTACGATAAAATTTCTTACATAAGCGATTTTCGCCAGATAGACGATATCAAAAAGGGTATAGAAGGCAGCCAGGAGAAGGACCAGCCTGAGGTCGATATATTTCTTCACGAAGTGGGAAAGGCTCATTTTATTCCAAGTTTATTGAAAAGTTCCTTTTTATGGGCTTTGCTGATGTGAAGTAATTTCCCATCGGTCATTCGTACATCCATCTCCCCAAAATCCGAATGCACTATTTCTTTTACAGAATCAAGATTGATAAGTATAGACCGGTGTATCCTGAAATAATTCTCCTCTTTGAACAGGTTAGTAAGGTTAGTGAGCGATTCCCTGAGAAGGTATTTCTGTTTCTCCACAAAAATTTCTGCGTAATAGCCGGAAGCCACTATATAATTTATTTCAGAAGGCTTCAGCAGTATGGTTTTATTCCCCTGTTTCACTGCCAGCTTTGGAGGCCCCTTCTTTTCCATGCTTCCGGCAAAAAGGGCAAACATTTCCCTGATCCTGTTTTCAAAATTCCTCTCAGCTTCTACCTCGGTGGTGTCTAATACTTTTTTAATGGTTTTGAAAAATCGCTCATCGCGGAAAGGTTTCAGAAGAAAATCAAAAGCATCCACATCAAAGGCTTTTATTGCATAATCATCATAGGCCGTCACAAAGATCACTATGGGTTTAGGGGTAATTCGCACCTGCTGAAGGACTTCAAATCCATTCATATCCTTCATGCTGATATCCAGAAAAACCAGATCGGGATGAAGGCTGTTAATGGCGTTGATGGCTGTCTTTCCGTTGGAGTATTCCCCCTGAACCTCGATCTGCGGCACCTCATTCAACAGATTTAATATCCTTTTTCTGGCCAGAACTTCGTCATCTATAACTAATGCCTTCATTGTATAAGGTTCAGAATGAATCTAATGTACTCTTTTTTCTGCTTCCATTGTTTATCCTTTATAGAATTACTCGATTCGATGTGAATTGACTAAGACATAAAGTTAAGGTTTAGAACTTTCCCTATTTCCGATTTTGATGTGAGGCCACAGTTTAATGTATCAGATTGGTTACCGACTGCTGTGAACCTCATACTAGTGTTATCAGAATAACATTAATTTCAGGTCATAAAAAAGCCATCAAAAATTTCTTTTTTGACGGCTTTTATGCCAGGTTCTCGAGGTAGGTTTATTTACTTGCCACTCCGGCTGAACCTAAAGCTCGGGGATCGATCTTGATATTCTGACTTCTGTTTCCATTCTCAAGTTTAATCTTATAAAGTTCCTGGTCGATTAAAGCTCCATTCCCCTTGGCGTAATATTTATTTTTCACCATGGTCCAGCCTTTGTGGTTTTTGTACAACTCTGTACGCACATTGGCAGGAACCAGGACATCTTTAAATTCCTGACGGGTTTCTTTCAACTCCCCCCTGTCATTAAACTCTGCCTTTAAATAACCCTGGCTGTTGGCGAATGTTATTTCATAAGTATCATAATTCGTTTCCCCAATCTCTTCTATAAAGGCATTGATATCAAAGTGACGCTTCATAAATCCTAATGCATCTGCAGCAAATTCCCCTGCATGGGTTTCCTTCACTATATAGCTGAAAGAGTTATCCGCTCCTCTTTCAAGGTCTGGAAAATAGTCCACTTTAGCTTCTTCAAGTTCGATTATCTGGGCCTGGGCAACAGTTCCAAATAAGAGCAACATTAAACATAAAACAAGATTTTTCATAATACTGGTGTTTACTGGTTAAAATTTCCTTTCAAATAATTTTGGGATTCCTGTGCTAGCTTTTCCCTTTCTTTAGATCTATGCTGTGAAATTATTTTAAAACCTGCATTGATGGACGGGTAATGATGTGAAGTACAATTAATTGATATTAAAGCTCAGAAAGAATGATGTGAACCAAATGCTTTCCCAAAATTTATTCCTGCGGAAGAATGGCATTTGTTAAAAAGTCAGGACCTGCAATCTTCCAAAAAGAAAGGACGCCCTTGCAGGGCGTCCTTATACTTCTTAAATGTTTATGCAGGAAACCTAAAACAGGTCCGGAGAATCGGCCAGATTGCAGTTCCCTTCGCGGAAATGGTAGTAGTCCATTCGATCTTCCCCAATATAAAGGTCTTTTACCTGGGTTTCCGAAATTACTCCAGAACGGATCAGGCTTCCGTTGAAACTGATCTCCAGATAATACTGGTCCTCCCCTTCCCTATCGGGTAAGCTGAGGCACAAAGGATGAGCCACCTCAGTGGAGGTACCATCGGCATTATCTACAATATCCAATGGACTCCTTTCATTCTGATAAATACCTGTTCCTTTCGGGTCCTCCGGATTTCCGCTATAGGTCCAGGCGCTCACTTCATACTGAATGGCTTCCGCATGTCTGCCATTCTCATCACAGTAATTTCCGAAGATACAGAATTTAATCCCTTGTGTATCCGAGGTGGCGAAGGTATAGCCGTAGGAATCGGCCTGGCTTTTGTCATAGCAGACGACCTCCACCCCTACGTATTGAGGCCCGCTTACTTCCAGTTTGATATCCATTGGAAGCGGATTTTTCACAAAGGCGGAAACTCCATTAATATCCGATTTTGGTGCCAGCCAGATGATTTCCTCATTTTTATCCAGAATGCTGAAGTATTCAAGAACCCCTACTCCCGGGTCCAGCGATAATTCAGCGGATTCTTCGGTATAATAAGCTCCATTTTCATCCTGAAGAAACCTGATCTGCAAGGGATCCTGAAAAGTACCGGCAACCATTTCCCCGTTCTGGGAAACGACGAGTTCAGCAAAAGCGGGTACTGCACCGGCACAGGAATTGGCCTGCCGCTGCTGCCCTTCCATTATATTCTGAATAATTGGACCGAAGCTCAATTTCACTGACCCGGCCTCCTCTGAAAGGCTTTTGTCGTCATTATTGCTGCACGAAAAAAGGAATGCACTTAGAATAATACAGGGTAAAATTATCATGTTTTTCATAACTGCCATTTTTAGTGAATAAGTAGGTTTTGGCTGCTTCCGCGGAAAGAACAAAGAAGTCATTGGAGAAATCGCTCCCCTTGATCCTTACGGCTCCTTCTTTAGTTGCAAATGATTTAACCGGGGATTTGGGACCCGGTAAATTCAAATGTAACTGAAAGTAATTCTGTAAGAAATGGGGGAAATCCCCTATTATGCTTCTTAAAGCAGATCCCTATATTAAATACGGAGGTTATTAATTTTTTAACAGTCCCGTCAGAGATTTTTTAATTGAATGGTCCGAATTAATTCCTGATAAGGAAAGTTTAAACTTTCACCTCCAATTGACTGTAGCCCTGCCCATTGCGTTTCAATTGTACCTGGGTTGCAATCCGTTCCTTAAGCGAATCCACATGGCTGATGATCCCAATGGTCTTGGAGGATTCCGCCTGAAGTTTTTCGAGGGTATCCAGGGTCTGGTCGAGCGTCTCGGGATCCAGGGTACCAAAACCTTCATCAATAAAGAGGCTGTTGATCTCGACATTCTTGGAAGCAAGATCAGAAAGCGCCAGGGCCATGGAAAGGCTTAGCAGAAAGGTCTCTCCGCCGGAGAGCGTTTTCACCGAACGCCGCTGGCCTCCCATATGTTCATCAATCGCAACAAGGCCATCATCCTCCTCGTCCCTGGGTTTGTCTATACGATACCGATCGCTGAGATCCCTGAGCCGAAGGTTGGCAAGGTGGATCAGCTGGCTCAGGCTCAGGTCCTGTGCAAAATCGTTGAACTTTTTCCCCATCGAATCTCCGATCAGCTCATTAAGAAGTCTCCAGCGCCTGATCTTCTTCTCCTGCGCTGCGATGGACGCTCTGATATCCTGAACCTCTTTCTGTGTATCGGCATCATTGCGGAGAATGCGTCGCAGGTCTTCACAATCCTGTTTCACGGTCCTTAGCTGCAGATCCCGGGTACGGAGGCCTTCCTGAAGCTCCTCCCGACTTTCCTCCGTGTCATTTGCCCTGAGGTCCTCCAACTGCGACTGCAGCAGCTTAATAGAGGTGAGCTGGGCAGAAAGCCGGCTGTTCAGCTGATCGCGCTGTGAATGCAGCTGCTGATACTGAGGTTCGGGAAGTAAAGCCATTCTTGCTGATAAAATGGAATCAAAACCTAATCCTCCCACTGGCTCCAATTGTGCCGTCACCTCCTCGAAAGAGGCGGATTTCTTCCCGATCTTTACCCCCAGCTCCTGTTGCAATTTCTGAAGATTCTCCTGATGCTGGCTGAACCTGAACCAGTTGTTCTGGAGTTCCTGGCAATCGCTGTGGATATTCTTTCCAATATATAATTCATCCAGCTGCAGCTTCAGCTTTTTCCCCTCCTGCAGTACCTGGTTCAGTTCCCTGTGCAATGGGATTCCCCCTGTCAACGCGATAAATAACCGCTGCTCCTTCTCGCAAGCCTCCAGTTCCAGCAAATGATTTTCCAATCTGCTGCACAGCTGCTCCCAATTCTCATCCTCTTTTTTCTTCAATTGGTTATATCGCGAAGAAAAAGAAGAATTCATGTGTTTTTGTTCCTCCTCCTTCTGCTGAACAATGGCAGAGATCTCCCTTAAACGTCTTTCAAAACTTTCAAGGCTGGTGGTGACAGAGCTCAGTTGATGGCTCAGCTGTTTCCATTCCTCGGAGGCCAACTTGATTTCACTGTCAAAGGAATCTTCCAGTTCCGGAAGCTCAACCGCATAGGGATGCTCCAAAGATCCACATACGAAGCAGGGTTTCCCGGATTCAAGTTTCCTTCGCAGTTCTTCGTTACTCGCCACCAGCAGTCGATTCTCTTTTTTCAACTGCAGGCTTTCCAGTCTGCTTCTGCTGGATTCCACCTGGAGGAGCAGTTTTACTTTTTCAGAAGGCAGTTTTTCTGCCTGAGTCTTTATTCCTGTCGCCTCTGTTTTTAATCGGACGATCTCCGCAGAAAGCTGTTCCAGCCGTATCCATTCCAGCTGTGCCTTTCGGGAGGCCTCCAACCGTGACCGGAGCTGCTGCTTCTCCCCGGGAAGATCTTCCAGATCCAGTTGCAGCTGCTCCTTATACTGCCCGAGTTTACTTTCCGAAGCCAGATGCATCTCCTCGAGTAGCTGCAGCCTTTCCTCAGGATCCTGTTGCCAGTTTAGCTTCACTTCAGCGAGTGAAGCTTCCAATTTCGATTTCAGATTATTGTGTATCTCGAGTTTCTGGCGCCTGAGGTCCTCAAGTCCTGCCACCTTTTCTCTGAACTCTTGCAGTTTTCGGAAAATGTTTTCCGCCGAAATTTCCGCCTTAGTAAATTCCCCTGTGGCTTTTAAACAATTCTGGAGCTCAAGAAGATTTTGCTCCTCCTCCGATCTGCGTAACTCCTGCTCTTTATTCAGGGTTGCGATCTCCTCCCGGAGGTGACTCCATTGCCGCAGTTCCTCGGAATAGGGGCGCAGTTTCTCGTGCAGTTCCAATGGTTTCCCATTCTCTTTATTAAAAGCCTCCAGACTTGTCTGGGCCTTCCCTTTTTCCAGTTCCAGTTTGGCAATTTCAGCCGTACTCCTGGCTATACTATCCTTCAGCTCCAGCTGTTTCTTCAGCCGCTCCATGGCCTCCTCCAGGGGTTTGCAAAGGGATTCCTTTTCCTGTAGGGAAGCGGTGACCCCTTTCTTCTTTTCCTCTTCCAACAACTTAGGCAGCAGCAGGGAAATCGCCTGCTGTTGCTGGATTATCTCTACGTTCGCCAGTTTGTGCCTCTCCCAGGCCATCCTTCCCAGCTGTCGATAGATACCCGTCCCCGTAATCTTTTCCAGGAGCTCCCCCCGCTCCTCTTTCCTTGCTTTCAGGAATTGGGCGAATTCCCCCTGCGCCAGTAATACGGATTTGATGAACTGATTGTAATTAAGCCCTATGAGTTCCTCATTCTTCTCCGGCACCTCGCTTTTCTTCAGGGGAAGAAGTTCCCCGCTCTCAGCGTGACTTAGCTGCATCGTGTATTCCCGCAGACTTCCCGTACGGGCAGTGGAAATGCTCCATTCCGACCGATAACTACCTTCCTTCCCCTCATAGGTAACCGCAGCCATTGCCTCCTGCTGATTGCGGGTGATGATGGCTCCCGTCTTTATAATTTCGGCTTTGGAAACCTTGTCAAGACGGGGAATCTTATTGAAGAGGGCGAGGGAAATGACATCGAGAATGGTACTTTTCCCGCTGCCTGTGGGTCCTGTGATCGCAAATAGGGAACTTCCAGTAAATGGGGCACTGTTGAAGTCTATCTCGTGAGGGCCTTTCAGCGAATTTATATTGCGAAACTCTAATTTCAGGATCTTCATGACGGCGGGTCTTTTTTATTCTTTTTCTCTGCTTCTTGTGGATGACTCCTGCTACAACCGGGAACTTTCCATCTGCTGGACATTCTCCAGCACTTCCTCAAAGGCGCTCAGGATCTCCTTTCGGGTTTCCTCGTCGTATTCATGTCGCCTTACCAGTTCCATGAAGACCTCCCGAGGGGAAAGGTCCTGCAGCTGTCGGGCAGTGTCATAGAGTTCTCCGGCCCCCTTTATTTTATTCTGAAAGCTGGCCCTGTGTTTCACGATCCGGAAGCCTGGCTTATCAAAATTACTGACAATGGCATCCAGTTGATAGATTTTGTCAGCATCGTAGTTCTCCTCCTGCAGCTCCACCTCCAGAAGGCTCTCCAGCTGATATTCCCCTTCCAGCTGATCCAGCTTTTCCAGGAGTTCCTGCAGGTTCCCACTCACCCGCTTCAGTTTTCTGAAGACAGGCACAGGAAGGCTCTCGGGCAGCCATCCTTTTTCAGTATCCAGCAGGAGTACGCGTTTAGCGTCCTTGCGCTCACTGAAGGAAAGAGGGATTGGCGATCCGCTATAGTAGGTCGGCACCGCTGCATTTACGCGCTGGGGTTTATGAATATGCCCTAAGGCTATATAACTGAAATAATCCCCGAACTGGGAGGCCTGAAAGGCTGCCTGGTTCCCCAGCTGGATCTCCCGTTCACTTTCTGAAGTTTCCATGCCCGCGGCAAACAGATGGCCCATGGCCACGGCAGGGATTCCCGGATAGCCGGAGCGGCAAAGCTCAGCAGCATCAGAAAAGATCTTCTGTATCCCCTGCTGCGCGGCTTCAAGGCGGTCTTCATAATTCTGGCTTTCACCCGCCATTCGAAGATCCGGATCCCTTAAAAAGGGAAGCGCGGCAATAACCAGTTCGGGCTGGTCCCCTTCCCCTTTTATGGGGATGATACATTCCTCCAGATTCTGAGGGAGCCCCCCTATCACTTCCATTTCCAGTTCCCGAAGCAGTTCCCGTGGGGCATCCAGCATGGCAGGGGAATCGTGATTGCCTCCCGTTAATATGATCTTGCATTCCAGCTTACGCAAGCGTTTCAGGGAACGATAGTACTGTTTCCTTGCTTCTGATGATGGATTTGCCAAATCAAACACATCCCCCGATACCAGAAGCACGTCCACCTCCAAAGCGGAGATCTGTTCGCACAGCCAGTCCATGAAAAGTTCGAAATCCTCGGCAAGCTCATGCTTGTGCAGTTTCTTCCCGATATGCCAGTCTGCGGTGTGTAATATTTTCATAATCTGATAGGTTTGTCAAAAATAGTGTTTGTTCTTCCCGTCACAAAACCTTTTGGAATTCTTCAAAGTTAAAATTGTGCTGCGACAGTTCATGACGTTTGGGATTTAGTTTGGCTGAAATTATCACCACTCCTGCACCCCCGCAATCCCTCTAATTCCCTACCAGTAAACTTTCCAGACCCACTCAAATTTCGTATCTTTGCGCTATTCAATTTTCCCCCCTAAAGCCAGTAAACACAGGAGCTGGAGCTGCTATTAGGCCTCCGTTTCATGGCAGAAATTGGGGTCACCAAAATTAGTATCAGTTCATGCAAAACAGCAATCAGGTATTGGACATGGACCTCACCGCCGAAATGGAGGTCCTGCCGTCGAAAAGGAACACAAATGAGATCATTCATCAATCTGAAATCAGGTTCTTCGGCCTTTCCCGAAGTGGGAATCACGCAGTCATTAATTGGATCATCCGGCAACTGGAAGGCAGCTACTGCTTCCTGAATTGTGCGGAACTAAAACACAATCCTTTTCTCACCGCTAGACCTCTTAACGATCAGGGAGTCGTCTTCAGGACCAATATGGAGAAATTCAATCTTGAAAAAGAGCAACGGGGGGAGATCAGTAAAAAAGATTATCTGTTATACAACCACGAAGACTGTTTCCTTGGGGCTGCCAATAAAAAACAGTTGCTGGAGAAGCATAAGCAGTGGCTGGGACAAGCTGGAAACCGAAATGATATCCTTATTCTCCGGGACCCCTTCAATCTCTTTGCGAGCAGGATGAAATCCGGCCTGCTCAGGGGTCATTACACGCACCACGGGGTACGGCCCATATCGCTCCTGACCCTCAAAAGGATCTATAAACAACACGCGCGGGAATTCCTTGGAGAGAAAAACAACCTGAGGAATAAAATAGGAATCAATTTCAACTCCTGGACCAGAGATGAGGCCTATAGAAAAAAAATTGCCCGGGAACTGGGAATTCCTTACTCGGTAACCGGACTGGGGGAAGTGCCCGGAGTCGCCGGGGGGAGTTCTTTTGATGGCACCAGATATTCAGGAGAAGCCCAGAAAATGAATCTCAACAGCCGATGGGAACATTTTGCGGAAAACGAAGAGTACCTTTCCATCTTCGAT